>JBAWEN010000075.1:0-6588 GCA_049591215.1 Methylocystis sp.
GCGCGCGCCGGGGTAGATCTTCGACAGGTCGCGCGCCAGCATGACCCCGATCTTATCGGCGAAAATCTCGTCGCCATTGTTGTCGACGACGCCGCAGCGGGCGCCGTCGCCGTCGAAGCCGAGCCCCACATCGGCGCCGGTTTCCCGCACCTTGTCGGCCATGGCGTGCAGCATCTCTAAGTCTTCGGGGTTGGGATTGTAGCGCGGGAAGGTATAGTCAAGCTCCACGTCGAGCGGGACCACCTCGCAGCCGAGCCGTTCCAGCAACCTCGGCGCGAAGGCGCCGGCGGTGCCGTTGCCGCAGGCGGCGACGACCTTCATCTCGCGGGTGAAATTCACGCCGCGCGCGAGATCATCGAGATAGCGCTCGCCGAAATTCTCGACGAAGCGGTATGAGCCGCCATCCGCGAGGCGGAATTTTCCGGACAGCACGATTTCCTTGAGCCGGCCCATTTCGTCGGGGCCAAAGGTCACCGGCCGCTGGGCGCCCATTTTGACGCCGGTCCAGCCGTTGTCGTTGTGCGACGCCGTGACCATGGCGACGGCGGGAACGTCGAGTTCGAACTGGGCGAAATAGGCCATTGGCGACAGCGCGAGACCGATGTCGTGGACACGGACGCCGGCGCCCATCAGGCCGGTGATCATCGCGAGTTTGATCGAGGCGGAATAGGCGCGGTAGTCGTGGCCCGTCGCCAGCTCCAGCGGCACGCCCATTTCATGCAGCAGCGTGCCGAGACCAAGTCCGAGCGCCTGCACGCCCATCAGATTGAGCTCTTTCTCGAACAGCCAGCGCGCGTCATATTCGCGAAAGCCGGTCGGCTTGACCAACGGCGTCTGCTCATAGGCGTAGGTGTTGGGCTTGAGGTCTGACACGGGCTTTGGAAACATCGCGGGTTCCTCGGACGCGAAGGCGCATGCTAATGCTTAGCCGAAACCCGGCCCCGGGCCAACCGACGCGGGGCGGGGAGGGGCTTTTTATCGTAAACTTTCTCCGATTTGTCGACGCCGAGCCGTGATGGACAGATGACCCTATTCAGGCGAAAGCAGGGCGTATATGAATAGCGCCCGAAACCAGCCGCCTTGGGCGGGGCCAAGAATCCTCCCGTAAGGAGACGCAACATTGAGCGAAGCTAAAGACCTCTACGAATTGGGCGAGATTCCGCCGCTTGGGCACGTCCCCGCGAAAATGTACGCCTGGGCGATCCGCAAGGAACGGCATGGGCCGCCCGAAGAGGCCATGCAGCTCGAAGTCGTGCCGACCTGGGAGCTCGACAGCCATGACGTGTTGGTTTTGGTGATGGCGGCCGGAGTTAACTACAATGGCGTGTGGGCGGCGCTCGGGCAGCCGATTTCAACCCTCGACGCGCATAAGAACCCCTATCATATCGCCGGCTCCGACGCCTCGGGGGTCGTCTGGAAGGTCGGCTCCAAGGTCAAGCGCTGGAAGGTCGGCGACGAGGTCGTCGTCCACTGCAACCAGGACGACGGAGACGACGAGGAGTGCAACGGCGGCGACCCGATGTTCTCGGCTTCGCAGCGCATTTGGGGCTATGAGACGCCAGACGGCTCCTTCGCTCAGTTCTGCCGCGTGCAGGACCGCCAATTGATGGAGCGGCCCAAGCATCTCACCTGGGAAGAATCGGCCTGTTACACGCTGACGCTCGCCACCGCCTACCGCATGTTGTTCGGCCACGAGCCGCACCGCTTGAAGCCGTCGGACAATGTGCTGATCTGGGGCGCTTCGGGCGGGTTGGGCGTGTTCGGCGTGCAGTTGTGCGCGGCGGCGGGCGCCAACGCGATCGGCATCATCTCCGACGAGAGCAAGCGCGATTACGTGCTTTCGCTTGGCGCCAAGGGCGTCATCAATCGCAAGGATTTCAGATGCTGGGGGCAAATGCCCACGGTCAACACGCCCGAATACAACGAGTGGACCAAGAACGCCCGCGCCTTCGGCAAGGCGATCTGGGACATCACCGGCAAGAAGGACGTGGACATCGTCTTCGAGCACCCCGGCGAGCAGACCTTTCCGGTCTCCTGCCTCGTCGTCAAGCGCGGCGGCATGGTGGTGTTCTGCGCGGGCACGACGGGGTTCAACCTGACCTTCGACGCGCGCTACGTCTGGATGCGGCAAAAGCGCATCCAGGGTTCGCATTTCGCACATCTGAAACAGGCCGCCGCCGCCAATCGCTTCGTCATCGACCGGCGCGTCGACCCGTGCATGTCCGAGGTGTTTCCCTGGGACAAGATCCCGGCGGCGCACACCAAAATGTGGAAGAACCAGCACGCCCCCGGAAACATGGCGGTGCTTGTCAACGCCCCGACCACGGGCCTGCGCAGCATCGAGGACGTGATCGCGGCGGGGAAGAAGGCGTAAAAGGGCATTAAGCGCGGCGGCGAGAGGGCTCACGCCCCTCGCTCGCGCGCGCTCTCGTGCCAGCGGCGCAGCGAATAATAAGTCAGTAGGGACAGAGCGCCGTAGATCGCCACGCCGGTGAAAGAGAGCAGCGCCAGCGCCGCGAACATGCGGGGGATGTCGAGCCGAAATCCCGCCTCGACGATGCGGAAGGCGAGACCGGTTCCTTGCCCGGCGGCGCCCGCGGCCAGTTCCGCCACGACCGCGCCGATCAACGCGAGCCCGCCGGCGATGCGCAGTCCGGCGAGAAACTGCGGCAGCGCCGCCGGCGCGCGCAGATAGATCAGTCGCCGCCACGCCGAGGCGTGATAGAGATCGAACAAATCGAGCAGCGCGTGATCCACCGAGGCGAGCCCCAGCGCCGTGTTCGACAGGATCGGAAAAAACGCCACCAGAAAGGCGCAGACCAGCACCGCGCGCGGCGGTGAAAGATAGACCAGCAGCAGCGGCGCGATGGCGACGATCGGCGTCACCTGAAGCATGATGGCGTAGGGCGTCAATGTCCGCGCCAGCCATTTGGATTGCGCCATCGCCAATGCCAGCATCACGCCGCAAACCGTCGCCAAAGCCAGCGACTGAAGCGTGATCGACAGGGTGACGAGCAGCGACGAAAACAGCAATTCGCGATCCTCGATCAGCTTGCGCAGGATAATGCTCGGCGCCGGCAGCACATAAGGGGGTATGCCTCGCAGCCGAACGACCGCCTCCCACAGCGCCAGAAAAACGGCGAAGGCGATAAGCGGGGGCGCCGCCGCCATCGATATTCCGCGCCAATTCAGTCGCGACGCGCTCATGGTTCATCCTCCCCCATGGCGAGGCGCAGGGCGTTCGAGGCGCGGCGCGAAAGCTTTGAAAACACCGGGCCGAGGCGATATTCCGCGTCGCGCGTCATGTCGGGATCGACCGGGATTTGATCGATGATCTCGCCGCCCTTGGCCGCCAGCACGACGATCCGCGTCGAAAGATAAACGCTCTCGCCGACCGAATGGGTGACGAAGACGATGGTCGTGTCGAGCCTCGCCTTCAAGGCCAGCAGATCGTTGTTGAGCTTGACGCGCGTCACTTCGTCGAGCGCCGCGAAAGGCTCGTCCATAAGCAGCAGGGCGGGGCGCGTCACCAGCGCTCGGGCGATGGCGCAGCGCATCTTCATGCCGCCCGAAAGCTCGCGCGGCAACGCCTCGCGGAACCCCGACAGGCCGACCAGCGCCAGCGCCTCCTCGACGCGCGGCGCCGCCAGCGCCCGGGAGACGCCAGCGAGCCGCAACGGCAGATGGACGTTGGCGAACACGTCGAGCCAGGGCAGCAGCGTCGCATCCTGAAAAACGAAACCCAGCCGCTCGCGCTGGGCGGGATCGGCCCAAATAATTTCACCGCGCGTCGGCCGCGTCAGGCCGGCCAGGAGGCGCAGCGCCGTCGATTTGCCGCAGCCGGACGGGCCGAGCAGCGTGACGGTCTCGCCGGGATAAACATCGAGATCGAGCGCGCGTAGCACATCGAGGGCGCCGTCGAAACACTTGCCGACGCCGCGCAGCGAGACCAGAGGCGCGCCGCGCGCGGGCGGCGTCATTTGGCGGCCTGCTCCAGTCCGACGCCCTTATTCACGAATTGCAGCGTATAGCCTTGTTTATAGGGCAGATCGGCGGGAACGACCCCGGCCCCCGCCATTTTGTCGAAAAAGCTTTTTATCCGCGCATCGGTCATCGCGCCTATGCCGAGCATTTGCGCGTCGCCCGAATCGACGACGCCGCGCTCCCTGAGCTTGGCGATCGAAAAAGCGAGCTGGCCGTCGGTCATCTCGGGATTGTCGCGCTTGATCGCGGCGTTGGCGGCGGCGTTGTCGCCATGAATATAATTGCGCCAGCCGATGATCGACGCGTCGACGAATCGTTGCACGAGGTCGGGGTTCTTCTTGATTGTTTCGGCGCGCGCCTCGATCGTCGTCGAATAGCTGTCATAGCCGTAATCGGCCAGCAGAAACACATTGGGCTTGAAGGCGCCCACGCGCTCGACCTGATAGGGCTCGGAGGTCAAAAAGCCTTGCTCGATCGAGCGCTGATCGGCGATGAAGGGGGCGGGATTGAAGCCATAGGGCTTCACCTTCTCCTCGCGAAAACCATAGGCCTGTCTCAGCCATTGATAGACCGACGCCAGCATGTCGCTGGCGATGAAGGCGGTGGCCTTGGGCAGATCCTCGAAACGGTCGAAACCGACCCCGGGATGCGACATTAAAATCACGGGATCGATCTGGAACATGCTGGCGACGACGACCACGGGGATTTTTTGTTGGACCGCTTCGAAAGTCTGGATGAGATTGGCGCCCATCGCGAAATCGACGCGGCCCGCCGCCAGCAGCAGACGTGCGTTGGTCTGCGGGCCGCCCTGCTGGATCTTTACCTCGAGCCCATAGCGCGCGTAAGTCCCGTCGACGACCGCCTGATAAAAGCCGCCATGCTCGGCCTGCGCGCGCCAGTTGGTGACGAAGGTCACGCGATCCAGCGCCCAGGCCGGCGAAGCCAGCGCGAAAAGCAGAACGGCGAGGATTATGCGCGGCATGGTCGATTCCCCCGTGGAAGCGCTGATTTGTCGCTGCTCCGGGCAGTCGAGGCAAGAGGCGATTTCGAATGCGCGCGAAGTATCGCCGATCGTTTTGAACCCTTCCACCCGCCTTGACAAAAGGGCGCGCGCGCTTATGGTGCGCGCAAATTCGGACCTTGCCCGGCGCATAACGCGGCGGCGGGGCCGTATTCACTTTTTTAGGATTGGAACGACCCGATGGCAAAGGCCGCCATGATCAAGATCAAGCTGCTGTCGACCGCCGACACCGGCTTTTTCTATGTCACCAAAAAGAACGCTCGCACCAAGACCGAGAAATTCGTGTTCAAGAAATACGATCCGGTCGTCAAGAAGCATGTCGAGTTCAAGGAAACCAAAATCAAGTAAGGCGGTCGTGGCGAGATTCGCGGGGCGCCTTGCGTCGGCGCGTTTTAGGCTTTGAAGCGCGGCTAAAAGCGTCCGTGTGGGCGTGAAAGAATAGGCTCTAAATCATGTTCGCGTTTCATCGAAACGTGAACATGATTTAGAGCTTTGTTTTGGCTGGTTTCGAAAAGGCTCCGGAGTCGCCCGGATCAGCCCACGCGCCCGCTGAAGCGGCGCGCCTCGTCGTGTATTGAGAAGCGGAGGCATCGGTCCAGGCGTGCCTAAAATGAAGGCGGCCGGTTAGCGCGGGGCTTCAAGGAGGCCACTCCAACCCAACACTAACCGGCCAACCCCACGGACCCAGGAGATGCGGCGGACCTGAGCACTCCGTAGGGTATTCAAAGTTCTGCCGGTACGCATCGAACCTAAAACGGA
This sequence comes from Methylocystis sp., assembly GCA_049591215.1. GTDB lineage: Bacteria > Pseudomonadota > Alphaproteobacteria > Rhizobiales > Beijerinckiaceae > Methylocystis. Next base: position 5,765 of record JBAWEN010000075.1, read on the forward strand.
CGTTCGGGTCTTCTAGGTGCCCTTCGACGCCGCCAGACGCGCAACTCATTTGGCGGGAGGAGAATACATCCGCTGCACAGAAATGCAACTATCTGATATGAATTTCCACAGACCTCGCGAATCGAGGGCAATCTTTCTCGGAAGGCGCTGATACGCCGGGTGGAAGGGGTTCTTTTTGGCCTTGTCACGCCGGCCTCGGCACAGCAAAAGCGGCGTCCGGAGCAACCGCGGCGCGGGGGGAAATGAATGAACAAGCCCATGATGAAATTAACCCTGGTCCTGGCGGCCGTTTTCGCCTTGGCGGCATGCGGCGGAAGTCGCGAGCCGGGCGACGCCGCCGGAGCGAGAGTGCTGCGCAACCTGTTCCAGCGTTCAGACGTTCCCGCCAATATCGTCTCCTTCAAGAAGACCCAGGGACGCGAGGCGCATATCGGAACGCAGGACGTTTACCAATATTGGTACGAGTCCGAAATCCAGTTCCCGGACGGCTATGAGGCCAAATGCGCCGAGGAAAAAGAGCGCGGACCCTGCGCCCTGCTCGGAATCGCCGCGGATCAGACGTTCCAGAAAAACGAAATATTGAAGAGCGAAGGCTCGTTGCATTTCTCCAAGACCGAGAAGGGCTGGGCGGCCGAGGATAAAAACGACTACTAGGCGAGGCTTTGATGGCGCGGCGTCATCCCGCGCCCATGCGACAGGCGGCGACGGCCGTGAATCCGATCGTTTTCATCCCCGCGCGGCTCGGGTCGACGCGCCTGCCCGGCAAGGCGCTGGCTTTGATCGCGGGTAAGCCGATGATCGCTCACGTGCTGGCGCGCGGGTTG
>JBAWEN010000076.1:0-2602 GCA_049591215.1 Methylocystis sp.
GATGAATTTCTGCGCATTTTTCTGGATGACCTGGAATTGCCCGATCTCGCCAAGCGACGAATGGTCGGCGCTCAAAAAGAGGGAGTGCGGCGCGCCGGTTACACAACGACGGGAACCCCGGCGAACCTCTCGTTGGGACGGACGATGCAGATGTCGCTCGCCCGACGCATCGCATTGGGAAGACCCGGGAATGACGCGATCGAGCGATTGGAAGCGGAACTCGCCGCCGCGACCTTGTCGCAAGACGCGGCGGTCGAGCGGCTTCAAAAGGAACTGGACGTAGCGCGCGAGCGACGGCTTCACATCTCATACCTCGATCCCGTCGATTTGCGTTATCGCCGCTTCGAGCGTTTCCCGAAACCGGTCGCGCAAGCCGTCATGTTCTGCCTGATGGACGTCTCCGGTTCGATGACCGCGCACATGAAGGACTTGGCGAAGCGTTTCTTTATGTTGCTGCATGTGTTCCTGACTCGCCGCTACACACGCGTCGAACTTGTTTTCATCAGACACACCGACAAGGCCCAGGAGGTCGACGAGAAAACGTTTTTCCGCTCGGTCGAAACCGGCGGCACTCTGGTGTCATCGGCCTTTGTGGAAATGGCGCGCATCGTAAAGGACCGTTACGACCCCGCGAGCTGGAATATTTACGCCGCGCAGGCGTCTGACGGCGACAATCAACCGAGCGACAATGAGCGGACGCGGGAGTTGCTGCAGGACGTGATCCTGCCCCTGTCTCAGTACTTCGCCTATGTGGAAGTCGCCGATCCCAATGGCGACATATCCGGTCCCGCGGCGCATGAGAGCCAGAGTTCATTGTGGTTGGCGTATGCGACGCTGCGAAGTCAGAAAGCGGCGTTCCAGATGCGACGCGTCTCGCGCCGCGACCATATCTATCCGGTGTTCCGGCAATTATTCCAACGCCGAAGCGTCAGCGCCGGGGAGACTCCGCGATGAACGACAGCTCCCTACTTTTCGATGGCAATGATTGGGATTTCCAAACGATCCAACGAATTCACGAAGCGGTCGCCCGAGTCGCGGACGAGGAACTCGGCCTCGATATTTTCCCAAATCAGATCGAAGTCATCACGGCCGAGCAAATGCTGGACGCCTATGCGTCGGCGGGCATGCCGCTGTTCTATCGGCACTGGTCGTTCGGCAAGCGATTTGCGCAGCACGAGGGCGTCTACCGCGTGGGATTGCAGGGCCTCGCCTATGAAATAGTGATCAACTCCAACCCTTGCATAAGCTACATCATGGAGGAGAACACCGCCACGATGCAGGCTCTGGTGATCGCCCACGCGGCATTCGGGCACAATCACTTTTTCAAGAACAATTATCAATTCCGTCAGTGGACGGACCCCGCCAGTATTCTGGATTACCTCGCATACGCCAAAAACTACATCGCGAACTGTGAGGAGCGCTATGGCGAATCCGAGGTGGAGCGGTTGCTCGACGCCGCGCATGCGTTGATGCCGCAGGGCATAGACCATTATCCCCGCAAGAAGCCGCTGGATCTGCGTTCGGAAGAGAAGCGCGAGCGCGACCGCATGCAGGAGCGCGAAAGACTTTACAATGACCTCTGGCGAACCGTGCCCGGAAGCTCGCGGGACGCCTCGACGACGGCGGTGGATCGTCGGCGCGCGATGCTGCGCCTGCCGCAGGAAAACATCCTCTATTTCCTCGAGAAAACGGCGCCGAAACTCAAGCCCTGGCAGCGCGAAGTGTTGCGCATCGTCAGACTGATCGCACAATATTTTTACCCGCAGCAACTGACGAAAGTCATGAACGAGGGCTGCGCGACCTATTGCCATTACCGCATTATGAGCACTCTGCACGAGACGCGGCGGATTAGCGACGGCAGCTTCCTTGAGTTTCTGCGATCGCACACCAACGTAATTCGCCAACCAGACTGTTACGATCGCGCCTATAGCGGGGTAAACCCCTACGCGCTCGGTTTCGATATGATGAGGGACCTCGCGCGCATCGTGCTGCAACCGACGGAGGAGGATCGGGCGTGGTTTCCCGAGATAGCTGGCCGGGGTGACGAGATGGCGGTGCTTCGCGAGATCTGGGCCAATTACCGAGACGACAGTTTTATCGCCCAATTCTTAAGTCCAAATCTCATCCGCAAGTGGCGGCTGTTCCATATCGTCGATGAAGACGACGCTCCGCAATTGGAGGTCAGCGCGATCCATAATGAGCGCGGCTACCGGGATCTAAGACGAAGCCTCGCGGCCGAGTACGAGACCGCGCGGAAAATCCCCGACATCCAGGTCGTGGACGTGGACCTCGCTGGGAGCCGCAAGCTGGTCATGCGTCACAGAGTGGTCGATGGCAAACTCCTCGAAGTCGGCAACGCTTCGCGCGTCATGGGGCAAATCGCCAATCTCTGGGGATATGAGATTTTGCTCGAAGAGATCGACGCCACGTCCGAGGAGGTCTTGAAAGCGCATATGGCGTCGCCGGCAATGCATTAGAGGCTGACTGAAAAAGAAGTTGGGTGATTTCAGCAGGTTGTGATTCCTTCGGATTTGCGAGATTCGAGGGAAACAGATGGCCTGGACGGAAATCACCCGACGGCAGTATCGCCGGGACGGGTTGC
>JBAWEN010000077.1:0-1553 GCA_049591215.1 Methylocystis sp.
ACGCAGAGCAGCGAGGGCGTGTTGATGGTCTCGCCCCGGAAAATCGCCTCGTTGAGCTTGCCGCCCTTGGTGAGCCGGAAAATCTTCGGCAGCGGCCACGCCGGGACATGGCGTTCCAGCCGCTCCACGGCGCGGGGCGAGAGAATGAGCATCCCATGCGCCGCCTCGCCGCCGAGAACCTTCTGCCAGGAGTACGTGGTGACGTCGAGCTTGGCGAAGTCGAGCCTTTGCGCGAAAGCGGCCGAGGTCGCGTCGCAGATCGTCAGACCCTCGCGGTCCGCCGGTATGAAATCGGCGTTCGGGACGCGCACGCCCGACGTCGTGCCGTTCCAGGCGAAGACGACATCATGGCCGAAGTCGACCTGTCTCAGGTCGGGCAATTCGCCATAGGGCGCCGTCAGGACGCGGGCGTCGGCGATTTTCAACTGCTTTACGACATCCGTCGCCCAGTCGTTGGAAAAGCTCTCCCAGGCCAGCACGTCGACGGCGCGGGCGCCGAGCAGCGACCACAGCGCCATTTCGACCGCCCCGGTGTCCGACGCCGGCGTGATCGCGATGCGATAATCGGCGGGAACGCGCAAAATTTCGCGCGTCAGCTCGATGGCGCGCGCGAGTTTGTCCTTGCCGGCCTTGGCCCGATGGGAGCGGCCAAGCGCCGCGCCGGCGAGGTTGTCGAGCGACCATCCCGGCCGCTTGGTGCAAGGACCGGAGGAAAAACGCGGATTTGACGGGATCGAGCTAGGCTTTTGACTGGGCATCCGAACCTTTATCGTTAAATCAGTCCGCCGCGCGAAAGAGCCGTCGTCGATTCGGCCCATGGCGTCTCGCCATTATCTTAGTCATACTAGCACAAGGGAAAAGCCGGCGCGCGACGCGGGCGCCGCCAAGCAAAAAAGGCCGACAACGGCCGCCGGCTGGAGAAAACGCCAATGCACGACAAGGTTTACGCCGTCACGGAGGATTGGGCGGCGCGGGCCGCGGTCGACGCCGCCGCCTACGACAAGCTTTACGCGCGCTCGCTGGACGACCCGCAAGGTTTTTGGGCTGAACAAGGCCGCCGGCTGTCCTGGATCGCGCCCTACACGCGCGTAAAACACACGAGCTTCGACGCGCATAACGTCTCGATCAAATGGTACGAGGACGGCACGACCAATGTCGCGATGAACTGCGTCGACCGCCACCTGCCCGCGCGCGCCAATCAGACCGCGATCATCTGGGAAGGCGACGACCCGTCGGTGTCGCGCCATGTCACCTACGCCGAGTTGCACGAACAGGTTTGCCGCTTCGCCAATGTGTTGAAAAAACACGGCGCCAAGCGCGGCGACCGCATCACCCTCTATTTGCCGATGATCCCCGAGGCCGCCTACGCCATGCTCGCCTGCGCGCGCATCGGCGCCATCCATTCGGTGGTGTTCGGCGGCTTCTCGCCCGAGGCGCTCGCCGGCCGCATCGAGGATGCGCGATCGGATATCGTCGTCACCGCCGACGAGGGCCTGCGCGGCGGCAAGCGCGTGCCGCTCAAGGCCAATGTCGACGCGGCGCTGGAGAAGGTC
>JBAWEN010000078.1:0-1926 GCA_049591215.1 Methylocystis sp.
ATGCCGGCCTTCGATATTGGAATGTTTCAAACACGCTCGCGCTCAACGTCACGGGCGCCGTCAATATTCCGCTTTTGGGCTTTCAGCAAAGCGGCGCGCTGGCGCTCGACAAGTCTGGCACGATGGAGTGGATCGACCCGATCATCGGCCTGCGCCTTCGCCATCGAATCGGGTCCGGCGATGAATTTCAGTTGCGCGGCGACATCGGCGGCTTTGGCGTCGGCAGCAAATTCAGCTGGCAACTGGCGGGCGGCTACAGCCATGACATGAAGATCGGCGACTGGACGATCACCAACACGGTCGGCTACCGCGCCTTGTCGGTCGATTATTCCAACGGAACGGGCTCCAGTCAAAGAGGCATGGACGCGGTCATTCATGGCCCGGTGATGGAGACGAGCTTTCGGTTCTAGGCGCGCGACGACATGGAAGGCGCTTGCGGCGGGACTGGCGTGAAGACGCCTGGTGTGGAGTTGAACAGATGAGAATCCGAGTGGCGTCCCCGAAACGAATTGTCATCTGCATGCTCGCGGTTAGCGCTTTATTGCTGTCCGCATGCTCCACGCTCGAGCGGAAGAGCGCTGTTCCGCCGGAGTTGCGGCGTGAAACGACCGTTCTTGGCATTCCCAACGCCCGGTTTTTCCCCGATCAACCCGCCCCCATGCGGGCCGAACAAGAGCAAGCGCTCATTCGCGAAGCCAGATACGCGCACGTGAAGCCAGGCGAAACCATGCCGACCGGGTATTTGCTTTCCCTGTCGGGTGGCGGCGACGATGGCGCGTTCGGAGCGGGTCTGCTGGCCGGCTGGACCAAGCATGGCGATCGCCCCAGCTTTAAACTCGTCACCGGCGTGAGCACGGGCGCGCTTATCTCGCCCTTCGCCTTCCTCGGCCCCGAATATGACGGCGGCTTGACCGAAGTCTACACCGACATCAATCAGTCCAATATTTTCGAAAAGAGATTCATAACCGCCGCCGTAACCGAAGACGCGCTATCCGACACCGCTCCGCTCTACGCGACCATCTCCAAACATGTCGATGAACGCATGATGGCGCGCATCGCCGAGGAATACGAGAGGGGAAGGTTGCTGCTCATTCAAACGACCGATCTCGACGCCGGATATCCCGTCATCTGGAACATAGGCGCCATCGCCAAGAGCGGCAGTCCGGAGGCTCTAAGCCTGATACGTCATATCATGCTGGCGTCGGCCTCGATTCCCGCCGCCTTTCCGCCTGTCATGTTCGACGTCGAGGCGAGGGGCGAGCCCTATCAGGAAATGCATGTCGACGGCGGCGCGGTGAGTCAGGCTTTCCTTGTTCCCGCATCGGTCGATCCGCGTCTGGCGCAAAAGGCCGCTGGTTTTCATGCAAGAAAGATGGTGGCCTATATCATTCGCAATTCGCGCCTGACCACCGAATGGACCGATGTCGAACGACTGACTCTGTCAATTGCCCAAAGAGCTGTCACGACCATGATCAACTACAATGGCATAGGCGACTTCTACCGCATGTATATGGAAACCCGCCGCGCCAACGCCTCTTTCAACCTCGCCTATATCGGCAACGACTTCCACGCCGAGCACAAGGAGGAGTTCGATACGGGCTATATGCGGGCGCTTTATCGCTTCGCCTTCGACAAGGCGGCCAAGGGCTACCCTTGGCAAGACGGCCCTCCAGGGTTCGCGCATTCGGCGCATTAGCGAGGCTTGGCGAGCGTGGGCGGCCTGAGATTCGGGATTCTTCCCGGAGCGTCGCTGTTCCAAGACCATTGCCGCGGTCGCGACGGGAACATGGACTAGCGTCGTAAATCTCGGCTAAGCGATTCCACTCGTTTTTCGCCACTCGAGGTGATTCGCAAATGCGCCATTTCTTCTTCCGCGACGCTGTCTTTTGCCTGGCTCTTTCCCTCGCCGCGGCCGCGCTTCAAGCG
>JBAWEN010000079.1:0-6225 GCA_049591215.1 Methylocystis sp.
CGGGCAAGCCGCGATGCGCGCGCGCGAGAAGCAGTGCGGCGCGGAGTGGAAAGCCCACAAGGCCGAACTCCACAAAACCAATCCCGCGATGAAATGGCCCCAGTTCTGGAGCGAGTGTAACAAGCGGCTGAAAGGCCAGGCTCAGTAAGGGGATCGTTCGAGTCCGACGACAACGCCCGGAGCGTCTGCTCCGGGCGTTTTTTATTTTTTCGCCGGCTTGGTCCCCGCGCTCCGGATCGTGAACAATCTTGCGATCCAAATGCATTTCGTGGCACAGCCTAATGGCGAGATCCGCAGCGCGAGGGGGAGAAGTTGAACAAGACCGAATTGCACAAATTGCAGGACTTCCTGCGGCGATCGCTCGGCAATGACGACATCAGGGTGACGCTCGACCCCAAAAACTCCGAGGCGGCGGCCGTGCATCTGGGCGAACGCCAAATCGCGTCATTGACGGTGGACGACGAGGACGGCGACCGTTCCTTCGCCTTCGCGATGAAGATACCCGTCGGCCGCGAGGCGCTGCAGTCATATTTGCGCAAACTGTTCGAAAATGATCGGCTCACATTGGCGCCACGCGGCCGCAAGACCGATTCGGTCGAATTGAACAGCGGCGCGGATTTTCTCGGGATTATTTCGGCCGACGACGCCAAGGGGTCGAGCTACACCTTGCAAATCGCCATACTCGACATCGACCTTGACGACTTCTGAGCGGACGCGTGGGGTGATCTCGACGGAAGAGCTAAGTCGATGGGGAGGCGGGTGGCGGAGACGGTGTCCGCCGCGCACATGTCCCCATGGGTTTCCCAAGTTCCCGCAATATCCCCATAATACATTGGTATTAAGTTATTTTCTAGGGTGGAATATCCCGGAGTGTCCTTGCGGTTGCCCCTGAGATCAGCCGGAAACCGTATTACGTGAACGACTTTGAAAAGAAATGGCTGACGTCCGGCGCCCCGGCGGAGCCCTTGTTGGGCACGGCCGATTTGCAGTCGCTGGCCGATTTGTCCAACAGCGTCGCTGTCGTGCGCAACATGCGCTCGGTTCCCGTGAGCACGCGTCTGTCGATCACCATCATGATCGCGGCCTTGCTACCGATGGCGCCGCTATTCCTGTTCAAATACCCAATCGCGGAATCGGTCCAAAGGCTCATCGCCAAACTGGCGGGGCTGTGACGGTCAGGGCGCGGAGCGGCGGCTAAAATTTCGTTTGCAAGCGCAGCGCCGAGACTGTCTCCCGCTGCTTGCTTGGATTCCACGGGTCGATGATCTGCAGATCGGCGGAGAGGCGTAGCCACGGCGTGATCGCGAAGTTGTAAAAGCCCTCCACGCCGCCCTCGCCGCGTCTGGCGAAGCCGAGCGCGTTTAGTCCGGCGAGCAAGGGTTCGGTCACGCCATAGTGGAAGAAGCCGACGCCCCAGCGGTCGTTCTCGCGGCCTTCGAGCAGATTATTGCCGGCGAGGCCGACGAGCATGTTCCATTTGACCGGGGTGGGATTGCCGTCCGATTGCGCGATGAGCCCGAACAGCCCCCAGCCGACGGCCGGATTCGTCTCGCTTTGAAAGAAGTTTTGCTGGATCGCGTAGGAGCCGAACCAATAGCCTTTTTTCGTGACGATCGCCCCGCTCGCCACGGCCAGCGGGCGTATCGGGCCGATTTCGTCGAGGTCTATGCCGCGCGCGTCGCTATAGGCGGCGCGGAAGGTGTGGAAGCCGGAAAGACCAAAGAACTCCGTCGGAACGGTCGCCGAAACTCCGGCCGCGACGCCTTTTTCGAACGGACGCTCGATCACTCTGGGATTTTCCGCGCTGCGCGGATCGAGCAGGCCGAACGTTACAATGACCGGCGCGGTCTTGATCGTCACGAGGCCGCCGACGAGATAGGGCGCCGATATGACGACCCTGTCGGCGGCTCCGCCTCGCGCGGCGGTATAGGCGACGCCGGTCGAGGGCAGGGCGAGCGCCCGATTCATGAACGTGTCGATGCCGCCGCCGCCGATCAGCGGCGTTCGCGACGCCAGCGTCATCATGTTAAACTTGCCGGCGCTGACGGAAACTTGCTCGCTCAGGTCCTGCGTGACGCTGACGGAAAGCGCCGAGTGAAAGGTTCCCTCTCCCAGATAGGCCTGAGCCGTATTGACCGGAATGAGCGCGAAATCCCGCCTGTTTATGTTCTCGCCGAAATAATGCTCATATTGCACATTGACGTGGAGGCCGGACCACAGGCCGAGCTTCTCCGCGTCGATCTTCAGGAAGCCGTCGACCTTGCCGCCGTAAGCCCATGTCTTGCTGCCGTCGCCGCCCGGCTCCCCCTGATAGATTTGCGTGACCCAAACGTCGGTCGTGATTCCAGCGCGGCGCAATTGCTCCTTCGGGCCGTCGGGCGTGTCGATTGGGGAGGGTTGCGCGGCAAGGGAAAGCAAAGGGTCTTCCGCGCGCGCCGAAGCCGTCGATATTGCAAAAAGCGTGGCTGCGGAGAGAGCGGCGCCAGCGGCGCTCACGACCAGTTTGATCGTCGGAACAGGTCTTCTGATCACGATACTCTCCCGGGCGGCGCCCAAAAGAAATGTTTCAAGAGTTATACCCCACAAACGCTGGATATCGAACGCACGCCCCTAAAACGAAGCCCTTACCCTTACGCTTAAACAGAATCCTTGCTGAAGGGCGCGCAAACCAACACTGCTCATATAGCCCAATCCAGCGGAACGACAGATTCCCGCCACACGTATACGAATGCCCTAGCGTCGATCCATAGACGGCAAGTTCGCGGACTGGCGATACGGAGCTCATGCAATTTTCGCCATGGCCGGCGCTATTTGGGTTCCCCCGACTTTTCGAATGCCCATCCGATGGCGGCTTGGGGCCACGGGTGGAGAACGGCCTCACGCCGCCCATCGTTCGGTGCTCTTGCGACAGCTGCCTCATTTTTGCGGAACAGCACTTTCGCTTCGCGCCAGCAGCCGACGTTCTCGCCATTAGCCGCCACAACTGGCGATCGACCCCGGGCGACCCTCGCTTTGAGGCATCCGCCATCTGGGACTGGCGGCAGACTCGTCTAAAAACTTTTGACGCGACGGATCAGGCGCGAACTGTCGGCCTTCGCCGGCGCCGTGCAACAAAAAAGCCCGGCCACACTGCCGGGCTACTTCTCGATCAGTTCCGCGACAGGAGACGAAATCCGCGGCAGACGATCGATATTTCGCGAGGACCGGAGCCGGCGTCCGCGGTTGAAGTGCCGGTTTCACTCAGGCGCTCACGATGTTAACCGCGGACGATGGCAGCCGTGATGCCAGCCGACAGTTCCGGCGGCGCCGCTGCTGGCCAGGTTTACGTATGGAGATTCGAGCTTCGCGGATCAGTATGGCTTGTGAACATGCATTCAACGCTGTCTAGCGGCGCTCCAACCCGTGCGCGCGTTCGTCTGGTTGAAGGCGGTCTCTCGCCATAGGCGTGACCTCAAATCGCGCGCCGTCCTTGATGGACTTCGTCGCCACTATGTCCGAACGTAATTCTCGGTACGCACAGCAGCTGGCGTGCAAGCGCGCGCATGCCGACCTCGTCCCGGTTTCGACAATATTGCGGCGCAATATCAAATATCGGCGACGGGCGTCCGCAACCCCGCGTTATGCTGCCGCTTATAACAAACGCGCTCCCTGGGAAAACGCCCTGATCTTTTCCACGTTGGCCAAAAACGCCCCGACGCTCGCCCTCATCCTTCGAGGTCTCGCGGCGCTCGCGCTTGCTCCCGCTCTTGGCGGCTGCGTGTCGGACGGAATCACCATGGTCAACGGCCATGCCAACAACGCCGTCTCGTATGTTTTGGGCCCGGGCGGCGAGCCGGCGCGCGGGCAGCTGTTCGTCGCCTCCATGCGGCGCGGCGAGGACGGGACGGACGGCGAGGGCCATCCAGGATTTTCCTTGGAGTCGATCAGCGTGCCCGCGAACCATCGCGTCGGCGCGATCGAGCGGGCGAGTTTTGGCGGCCCCGATTCGAAGCGGCACTTCGCTCTGCTGTCGCATCGCTCGATGGAGGAGCCGGAGTTTTTAAGCGAAATCGCCGCGCATGTGTCCGGCCGCGTCGGCGTCTCCAGCGATATTCTGCTCTATGTCCACGGCTTCAACACCAGCCTGGACGAGGCGCGCTTCCGCATCGCCCAGATTGTCGTGGACGGACGTTTTACCGGCGTTCCGGCGCTCTTTGCCTGGAATTCGAAGGGCGAGCTTTTCGCCTACGAATCCGACAAGGAAAGCGCCACCGTCGCGCGCGACGGCTTGGAAAAGCTGATTGTCGATCTCTCGCATACGCCAGGCGTCGGCCGCGTGCATATTTTGGCGCACTCCATGGGCTCCTGGCTGACCATGGAGGCGTTGCGCTCCATTTCCATTTCCGGCCACCCCGATCTCGATGGAAAGCTCGGCGAGGTCATGCTGGCCGCGCCCGACATCGACCTCAACGTGTTCGAACGGCAGATCGCGCGGCTCGATCCAAGGCATGTATCGATTTTCGTGGCGAACAACGATCGCGCGCTGTCGCTGTCGTCACGCATCGCCGGCGACCGCCGGCGCCTCGGGGCCATGGATCCGACAAACCCTAGGGACAAGGTCGAACTCGATCGGCTGGGGGTAACCGTCCACGACATTTCGTCCTTTTCCACCGATTTCGTCGGCCACGGCGCCTTTGCCGAGGCGCCCGACGTGGTGCGCCTCATCGGCGCTCAATTGACGGTCCCGCGCCCCGCGGACGCCGGAGAAACGACTAATCCCGATTTTCGCGGCGGCGAGACGAGGGTGGCGCCCACGCCGCCGCCTACGCCGAGCCAACAGGTCGAAAGCCAGGCGCTTCCCCCGCTTGCAGCAAAGTGAGCGTTACCGCGTAGCGGGCGCTCGGTTGGTTGGCGACGTGGTGCGTGGTGCGCCGGCGGCGGCGCCAAATTCGCAAAAGGAACATTGGCGCAGCCGGCTTGGAACGGCAGTTTGTCCTTCGACTCCGGAAATCAGGCGGCGTCCCGCCGATTAGGCAGAGCGCCAACAACAGACATCGCCGCACACGTTGTTTGAGACACAGACGTAGCCGCCTTCGCCGCCGCGCGCTGCGTTGGCGGGCGCGCGCGGCGGAATGGCCAGGGTTGCTTTAGGAAGCCTTGCGGCGAAGGCTCGTGAAACGCCAAATTGGCCTCGCTTCCTCCTCGGCGATCACCGAGCCCGCCGACAACACGCGTTCCGCAACCATAGGAAGGCGGAACGCCTGACATTCGGCTGGGTAATACCGGTATGAAAAAAGGCCATTAATCCCGCCGCGGTCGATCGCATAAAGTGAACGTCGAGCGCCCGCTCGACCTCCGGGAGACCGCCGTGCAAAATGCCTTAGCCGCGCTGATATTTCTGTTCGCGTTCTCGAGTCATGCCTCCGCCGAGAGCGCGTCGAGTTACGACATTATCGCCAAACTGTCTCAAGCCCCGGGAAACGTCACGGTGACTGGAGGCGGCAGAATCATCATGAGTCAGCATCAGTTCTACGAGCCGAACGACTCGGTCGTGGAACGTCGGGCCGACGGCTCGCTCACGCCGTTTCCCAGCAAGGAGTTGAACGATCGGCAAGGCCATTCCGGCCTGACGCTGGATTCGGTTCTGGGGATCCGGACCGGCGTGGACGGCGTTGTCTGGATGCTCGACAATGGAATGCGCGGCGGCGTCACGCCCAAGCTCGTCGGCTGGGACACCAAGACCGACAGACTGCGCCGCGTCATTTATCTGCCCGCTCCGATCGCCCCCAAGGACGCCTTCGTCAACGATTTTACGGTGGACAGTCGGCACAACCGGATATTCATCGTCGATCCGGCGGGCGGCGCCAATGCGGCGTTCATCGTCGTGGACATCGAGACCGGCGCGGCGCGGCGCGTGCTGGAGGGGCATCGAAGCGTCGTTCCCGAAAAGGTCGATCTCGTGATCGATGGGCGGCCCATTCAAATGAAGGACGCCGAGGGCCGCTGGGTGCGGCCCCATATCGGCGTCAATCCCGTCACCGAGGATTTGCAAAACGAATGGGTGTATTTTGGCCCCATGCACGGAGCGAGCCTCTATCGCATCAAGGCAGGCGCTCTCGCCGACGAAAATCTGGATCCGAACACGCTCGGTCAAATGGTCGAGCGCTACAGCGACAAACCGATTTGCGATGGAATCAGCATCGACAAGGACAATAATATTTATCTCGGCGACCTCGCGGCGAACGC
>JBAWEN010000080.1:0-3631 GCA_049591215.1 Methylocystis sp.
CCCCAAAATTTCATGCGCTTGCCGAGTCCTTAAGCGAGGCGCGAGCCGTCCCGCCAAGCTTCGGCGGACAAGAGGTTCACCCGATGACAGCAATTCATTCCACCCGCGCCGCGAGCCTGGGTTCGATCAGCGCTTTCGCTTTCTGCCTGGCGCTTGGCGCGCCTGTCGCGCTCGCGCAAGTAACCTTGCCGACCATCGAGGTCGGCAAGAAGACAACCACTCCGGTGGCTGCGCGCGCCCCGACCCCCGCGCCAAAGCCCGCGCCGGTCGCCCGGACAGCGCCGAAGCCAAGGCCCGCGCCGGCCATCGCCCGGACAGAGCCAGTGCCGCATCCCCTCAACGCGCCGCTGGCTCAGCCAAAGGCGCCCGGCGTAGTGGCGTCGAGTTTGAGAGTTTTCACCGAAAAGGAGGTCACGGACCGCATCTACGCGCAGCCCGCGGAAGCGTTGGAAATCGTGCCCGGCCTCATCGTCGCCCAGCACAGCGGCGCCGGCAAGGCCAACCAATATTTTCTGCGCGGCTTCGCGCTCGATCACGGCTACGATATTGGCCTGACGCTTGACGGCATGCCCATCAACCAGATGTCGCACGTCCACAGCAACGGCTATGCGGACGCCAATTTCCTGATGCCGGAACTGCTCAGCGACATGGTTGTTCGCAAGGGGCCCTATTACGCCGAGGAGGGCACCATCTTCTCGTCGGTGGGCTCGGTCCACATGCAATATGTCGACCAGCTGCGCGAAGGTTTCGTCAATGTGTCTGGCGGCAGTTTCGCTTATGCCGACGCGAAGGTCGCCAAATCGTGGGCGCTGGGCGATGGCGAATTGCTCGCCGCGCTAGAGTGGAACAGCTACAACGGCCCTTGGGAGCGGCCCGACGAAGAGCGCAAGATCAACGGCGTCGCGCGCTGGAGCAAGGGCACGCAGGATAATGGCTTCTCCATCACCGGCATGGCCTATTCGAACCATTATTTCGCCACCGACCAGATTCCCTATACCGACGTCGCGCTGGGACTGATGTCGCGCTGGGGCACGGAAGATCCAACCGACGGCGGCAACGCCTCGCGCTACAGCCTTTCGGCGCGCTGGAGCGAAACCAACAAAAATGATTGGTCGCGCGTCGAAGCCTTCTTCATTCACAATGACACAAATCTCTATGACGACTTCACCTATCAGCTTTCCAATCCCGTTACCGGCCTCGCCGCCGGCACGGGAACCGGTCTTGGCGACCAAAGCCATCAGTTCGATCATCGCCAGCAATTTGGCTTCAACCTCCTGCATGGATGGAAATATAATTTCCAGTCCGTGCCGATCGAAACCCGGGTCGGACTGCAATCACTCAATGACTTCATCCACAACGGCAACGGCGATTCGTTCCAGCGCCAGCAATATGACTTCATCACCGACAATTGGCTGAAGGAGTCCTATCTTTCCCCCTGGACCGACACGACCCAGTTCTGGTCGCCCTGGCTGCGCACGACCGAGGGCTTGCGGCTCGATTGGGTGTTTGGCTCCGTGAACAATGTCATGAACCCCTTGCTGGCGCAGGGCTCATACCCGCCTCCCGGCACGCCCTATTACACGGGCAGTTTCAACAATGGCCAATTGGGGCGCATCTTCACCAGCCCGAAGGTCGGTCTCGTGTTCGGTCCCTTCGACAACACCGAATACTTCCTGAACTTCGGCGAGGGGCTGCGGGCGGAGGACATCCGCGGCGCGACCAATCATTATACGACCGACGGCACGCAATACACTTATATCCCCAACGTCCAACTGCTGACCAAGACGCGCGGCGCCGAAACCGGCTTCCGCTCCAAGCCGATCGAGGGGCTGGAAACGGGCCTCAGCCTGTTCTGGCAAGATTTCGACGCGGAACAGCAGTTCAACGCCGACAGCGGCACGAGCGTATATGGCCGTCCGGGACGACGCCTCGGCTTCGAATGGACAACTAAATATGCGTATAACGACTGGGTGCGTTTCGACGGCGAAGTGACCGGAACTCACGCGCGGTTCAAGGGTTTCGATACGATAGAAGCGGTGAATTACGCGAGTTACCTCGCTGGCGGGGTTGACGGCGATCCGCTGTTTCCGTTGGGTCTTTTGGGCACTAAACCGGGCAACTATCTGACGCTCGCGCCGGTCTGGGTCGCCACCGGCGGCATTGAGTTCGGCCAGAAGACCGGCTGGTTCAGCAGGCTGAGCTATCGCTATTTCGGCGCGCGTCCGCTGACCGAGGATGGCCAAATCCAGTCTCCGGCCACCGGCACGTTGAATGCGCGCATCGGCTACCGCTTCACCAATGGCTGGAAGATGGTGCTGGACGGCTTCAATATCGCGAATTCCCGTTCCGACACGATCGACTACGCGGCCAATGTCTTCGGCAGGCAGGATTTCGCGTTGTTCCCAGGCTATACGGGCGGCAGCTCGCTGGGAATCGCGCAACGCGTGTTCAAGCCGATCGATCCGCCGGCGTTCCGTATCACCATCTCCGGTCCGCTGTCGTTCGATGGGGCGCCGACAACTGCGCTGCCGTTCGCGGAGGAGGCCGCTTCCCATCATTAATAAAGCGCGCACGCCCGCCGGCGCGGGACGCGCCGCCTTTACGCAGGAGACTACCGGGAGCGGCGGCGACGCCGCTCCTTTCGTTTAAGGCGTTTGTCTCTTACGTCGCCTGGACTCCGTCGCCTTTAATGCGTCCCAGCAGTCCATTGGGCACGCGCGGCGTTGGCAGAATGTAGCGGCCGCGTTCGCGCACCATTTTGGTCACGGCGCCGAAATCCAGTTTGCCCGAGCCGAGCAGAGGCACGCTTTCGACGATCATCACCTCGGCCGGAATCATCAGATCGGCGGCGCCCTTGGCCTTGGCGAAGCTTTGAAAATCGGCGCGGGTCGCCCAGGATTCCTGCGTGACCAGCACGATGCGCTCTCCCTTGCGCGGGTCGATCTCGGTCGTCGCCGCGCTCTGCGACTTGGGCCACAGTTCCGCCGCGAGGGCCTCGATGGCGGCGAGCGAGACCATTTCGCCGCCGATCTTGGCGAAACGCTTGGCGCGGCCCTTGATCGACACGAAACCATGCTCGTCGATCGCGACAATATCTCCGGTGTCGTGCCAACCGTCCTTGGGCGGCTCCAGCACGCCGGGATTTTCGGCCCGAAGATAGCCCAGCATGACATTCGGCCCGCGCACGAAAAGTCTTCCGCCGCCATCGATTCCCGCGACCGGCTCGAGGCGGCTTTCGACGCCCGGCATCAGCCGTCCGACCGTGCCGAATTTATTGAACATCGGCGTGTTCAGCGCCAGCACCGGCGCGGTCTCCGTGACGCCATATCCTTCCAGAATGCGCACGCCGAATCTCTCGCTCCAAACCGCGCGCGTTGCCTCCTTGACCGGCTCCGCGCCCGCGACGACATAGCGGATCGAACGGAAGTCATAGGCGTTGGCGGAGCGCGCATAGCCGGCGAGGAAAGTGTCGGTGCCGAACAATATCGTGGCGTTGGAGGCGTAAACCAGCTCCGGAACGATGCGGTAATGCAATGGGGAAGGGTAAAGATAGATCGGCACGCCGGAGACGAGCGGTAGAACGAAGCCGACCGTCAGTCCGAAACAATGAAAGATCGGCAGCACGTTGAAC
>JBAWEN010000081.1:0-4012 GCA_049591215.1 Methylocystis sp.
GGCGACAATCCTGGCGTTCTCGTGCTGTCGCGATTTGCCGGCGCGGCCGAGGATCTTCAGGAGGCGCTGATCGTCAATCCCTACGACGCCGACGATGTCGCGCAAGCGATACAGCGCGCGATCAGCATGCCGCGCGAAGAGCGCATCGAGCGCCATGCCGCGCTGCTCGCCAGAGTGCGAGAGCATGACGCACGCAATTGGATGTGCAAATTTTTGCAGGCGCTGGACGCGCCCTCGATCCCGCTCGCCGCGTGACTGTTTAGTGGCCTGCGTCATTTGAAGCGACGGGCCTTTGCGAGCCTCCAGGCTCGCGGGTCCAAGGGCGGCGCTGGAACGCGAGCCTTCAGGCTCGCGTTTCCACCCCGCAATTTCAGCGACGGGAGCCACTAATCGACGCGCGACAATGGCCGGGAAATGGCTTCGAGCGGCTTGCGCTCCGCCGCGACGCCCCATGCCCATTCAACCGCGGCGGCGCCGATCATCAGCAGGGCCGCCAGAACGTACCCGGCGAAAACCATGGCGCGCGATCCTGTTCCGATGAGAGTTCCAAACAACCACGGACTGAGGACGCCGCCGACGGCGGTTCCCACCGCGTAAAACACGGCGATGGCCAAGGCGCGGATTTCGACCGGAAACATTTCGCTCACGGTGAGATAAGCTGAGCTGGCCGCCGCCGAGGCGAAGAAGAACACTATCGACCAGCCCGCCGTTAGCTCAGCCGCCGAAATTTGTCCGCGCTCGAAAAGATAGCCGACCACCGCCAGCAAGACGCCGGAAATAGCGTAGGTGGCGCTGATCATGATCCTGCGCCCAATCGTATCGAACAGTCGACCAAGCAGCAGAGGCCCGAGGAAATTGCCGGCCGCCAGGGCAAGCAAATACCAGCCGACCAAGTTCGCGTCCACGCCATAAAATTCTGTCAGGATCAACGCGTAGGTGAAGAACACGGCGTTATAGAGCATGGCCTGCGAGGCCATGAGGCTCAAGCCGACGACCGTGCGCCGCGGATAGGTGCGCAGCAGCGCGCGGGCGAATTCGGTGAAGGGCGTGTAAGCGCGGGCGCGCAATTTCATGCTCGGAAACGGGCCTTTTGCAAGAACGCAACCGGCGCGCGCGAACCGGTCCTCGATCGAGCGCATAATGGCGTCGGCCTCTTCCTGGCGGCCATGCGTAATCAGCCAGCGCGGACTTTCGGGAATCCAGATGCGCAACACGAAAATCACGAGGCCGATCGTCGCGCCGATAAAAAACGCCAGACGCCATCCGATCGCTGGATCGAACAGGGCGGGATCGAGCAGAACGAGCGAGCCCGCCGCCCCCAATGCCGCGCCGATCCAATAGCTGCCGTTGATCACGAGGTCGGTCCAGCCGCGCACGCGAGCGGGGATCAATTCTTGAATGGTCGAATTGACCGCCGCGTATTCTCCGCCAATGCCCGCGCCCACCAGCAGGCGAAAGGTCGCGAAACTCCAAAAATCCCACGAGAACGCCGTCGCGGCCGTGGCGGCGAGATAGACCGCGAGCGTGATGAAGAACAGCTTCTTGCGTCCGAGGCGATCGGTCAGCCAGCCAAAAAACAGCGCCCCCGCGACGGCCCCCGCGAGATAGGCGCTGCTCGCGGAGCCGATTTCGGCGTCGCTCAGCCCAAGGGCGAAGTCTCCCTTTAGCGCGGCCGCCACCGCGCCCGCCATCGAGACCTCGAGCCCGTCAAGTATCCAGGTGACGCCGAGCGCGACAACGACAAGCGTATGGAAGCGGCCCCAGGGCAATGCGTCGAGGCGCGCCGGTATGTTGGTTTCGACGACGTTCTCGGGTGTTGCTTCCGCCATCCGTTCACGCCGCCTTTTATTGGCGCGGCGCCCGTTGGACGCGCCAAGCCGCCTTTTCTAATCTGGAGCGCGCTTCATGCGTGCCGAGCTTCGCCGCCTCGCCCGCAGCCCGAGCCCAGCATTTCGAGGGCGATCGAGAGCAGCGCCTTGGCGTCGTCAGGTTTCACATAGACCCTGTCGGCTCCCGCGCGCATCGCCTCCTCATGGATGGACTTAGCGGTCGTGGTCGTCAGCACGAACACTGGGAGATCCATTAGGATCAGGGATTGCCGTAATGACATCAGAAACTTTATCCCGTCCAGCTTTGGCATATTAAGATCGAGAACCAATATATCCGGAAGATTTTCCGTGAGATCCTGCCGCGAGACGAGGTAAAGCGCATCGAGTCCATTCTCGATATGCTCGGTTTTAATGTCACGCTTAAGGATGCGCCGCGCATCGTCGAACGCGCGGTTCAACAGGAACACGTCATCTTGATCATCTTCGACGATCAAGACGTTGCATGTCGGTTTCGGAGCGTCGACTGAGGACAACTGAACTCCATATTGCAAGAGGGGTAAGCGCCGCCGGCCGAGCGCCTGAAAAGGCGTTGCATTTGTGATTATGGCGTGCGCGAAATGGACTGACAAGGGGCGCATCGATGAAGCTTGAGAGCATGGCGGACGATCTTTTTCGCTTGGCGGTGGAAGCTTCGCCCGCGGCCTTGATCGTCGCCGGCCAAGATGGAGCCATTGAGTTCGCCAACGCGGAAACCTCGCGAATGTTCGGTTACCAAACGCAGGAGTTGATCGGACAAACCATAGATATTCTGGTCCCAATCCGTTTAAGGCCCACTCATCTGTCCTTGCGGCAAGGGTTTTTGGCGAATCCAAGCGAAAGACCAATGGGGATCGGCCGCGACCTCAAGGCCACCCGCCGCGACGGCAGCGAATTCCCGGTCGAAATCGGCCTGACGCCCATCAAGACGCTGAAGGGCATTCTCGTGCTGGCGACCGTGCTCGACATCTCCGCGCGGCGGGAAGCGGATCTAACCTTGGCGCAACGCGCCTTTGAACTCGAGCGCGCCAACGAGCGGCTGGCTCAATTCGCGTTCATCGCTTCGCATGATCTGCAAGAGCCTTTGCGCAAGATCGCGGCCTTTTCGGACCTCTTGGGGCGGGCGATCGAATCCTCGAACAAATCGGAGATGGCGCACGCGAACCAGGTCATCAGCAAATCCGCGTTACGCGCGAGGTCGCTTGTCGACGATCTGCTCACCTATTCGAAGACGATCAACGACGCGCAACAATTGCAAGAACTCGATCTGCGAGACGAACTTGATTCCGCGCTGGGCGATTTATCGCAACTCGTCAGCGAAACCAGCGCCGAGATTCAAATCGACGTTCCGCGCCTATGTTTCACGGCGGACCGCGGTCAATTCGCTCGCCTGATATCCAATGTCGTCTCCAACGCGATCAAATACCGCAAACCGAACGAAACCGCGATGGTTCGCATCAAGTCCACCCCTACCGACAACGGCGGCGCGCTGCTCGAAATCACGGACAACGGCATTGGATTTGACGAGAAATACGCGCGGACGATTTTCGAACCGTTCAAGCGGCTGCATTCGCAAACTCAATACCCCGGCACCGGCATCGGACTGGCGATCTGCAAATCGATCGCCGACCGGCACGGCTGGCGGCTTGCGATAAAGTCGGCGCCCGGCAAGGGGACAACGTTTCTCGTCACCATTCAATCTTCGCCGCGCAAGCCGCGCATTACGGATGCCGACGACGATGATGCGAGCAAATAGTCATACTGTTCGCGCTTGATCGGCTCATTTGGATTCAATGCCCCAGGCCCCTCACCTTACCTCTCCCCGCGAGCGGGGAGAGGGTGGCGTCAACGCGGCTCCCTTCGCCATGAGTTAACGAGATAACAGTTATCTATGAAAATGGGCGTATCGCCGGCCGCCTCCTCTCCCCGCGAGCGGGGAGAGGTAAGGTGAGGGGCTTGGGGCATTTCGCGGCACGAAGCGATCGGGCGGAGTTAGTATCATTCGTCGCCTTGATCCTGGCCGCCATCAACTCCGGCGGATTGCTCGTGCGCGGACCGCAACAGCTCCGCCATGATCTTTCGCAAGCCATGAATCTGATCGAGAAGGTTCAAGACCACGCCCACGCCTGCATCGTTGACTCCCATCT
>JBAWEN010000082.1:0-16208 GCA_049591215.1 Methylocystis sp.
CTCATAGATGGCGGTGCGGGCGTAGACGCCGTCGACGCCCATGGGTCGAAACAGGTAGTCGAGCAGGCCGCTCATATCGGCGCCGCCGTCGCGGGTTGGATTGATCGCGATGTTCATGGGGCCTCGCGGGTGAGGAGGAACGGAGCTTCGATCATGCTTGCGCGTCAGATTCGTTCAGGCACGCCGCCGAGCAGGGAGGCCGAGGCGACATTGGCCAGAATGCGGTTATTGTTGATCATCACCGAACTCGACAAGACGTCGCGCAGCGATCGGCCAATGGAAAATTCGCTGTCGTTGCGATAGCCCGATATTCCAGCGGCGCCGAGCGCGCGCGTGACGGTCTCGATCGCCAATTCCGAAGCGCCGACCTTCAGCAGATTAAGAGACGTTTGAAAGGCGATTTCGTCGAACCCGTTCTTGCTCGCCGCGCGGCGTTCGTATTCGGCGAGCGCCCCGCCGACCATGTTGACCAGAGTCATTAGCGACAGCGAGGCCTGCGTCGCCAAAGGCGCGCCCGGCGGCAGCACGCCCTTGGCGAGGCGCGAAATTTTGCGCACGAATCCTTGAGCCCGCTCCACGGCGCCGGCCGCGATTCCGGCCCAGCACGCCGCCCACAACAAATGGGTGACCGGCATCATCGCGTGGCGGTGAATGCGCTCGTAAGGCGTCGTCAAAACCTGTTCGACTTCTCCGCGCGCTTCAAGCCGAAAACCCGCGCTGCGAGTGCCGCGCATGCCCAGCGCGTCCCAACTCGCGTCAAGGGTGAGATTGTATTGCTCCCTAAAGAACAGCACGAGCACCTGATCGGTCCCGATGGACTCGGGCGCGCGCCGCGCGGTCGAAACGATCGCGTCCGCATCGGCGCCATAGGAGAGCACCGAGGAGGCGCGGCTTAGCGAAATTCCCTTCGCGTCCGACTGGATCGCCGATTCGCTTACGCGAACATTCGCGCCGTTGTGTCCTTCGGTCGTCGATGACGCCACCAACATTTGCTCCTGGCCAATACGGCGCAGATAGCTCGAAAATTTCGGCGTGGCGTCGGCATGTTGGACGATGCAGGCGACATTGGCCTGGTGCATCGCATAAATCATCGCCGTGGAAGAGCAGACACGGCCGAGCGCGTAACAAATTTGCGCTACGTCCGACACGCGCGCGGCCTCGCCTCCCGCTTCGACCGGAAGCAGTAAGCCGAGCAACTTTTGCGCGCGCAATTCCTCGAAGGCCTCGCGCGGAAACCGCGCCTCGACGTCGACGTCGACGGCGTGACGTCGCGCGACCGCGACCGCCGCGTCGATCCTTGGATCCATGTCCCGCGACGGAGGCTCCTGGGCCTCGATAATCGGGCCGGCTTTCGTAACGAAGGAAACGGCCATGACGCGCCTCTGAGTGCAAAATGTTCGCGGAGATTGGCGCGAGGCGTCGAGACCGCCAAAATTCTGAAGCGGGAAGCGACGCGCAAGCGTGAACCCCGCGCTACCCCGAGATTATGCGCCATCGCGCGAACATGCTATAATTAATACTATATTCAGCCCGTAAGGGTTAATTGGAAGCGCTATAAATTAAGTAAAATTGCGCGTTTCGTGCAAATTATATTTACTTCAATGCAATGTAGGAACATATCGCGCCAATGTCCCGGCGCGGCTGGCCGAACGAACGCCACCTGGCTATTAAGTAGAGAGAAGCTCCATGCTGGATGTTCCAACCCGTGATATTTCCGCGCGCATCGACGCCATCGTACGAAATTTTGTCAAGGTAGGCGCGCCAAATGGAGAGATCGGGCCGGAGCGAAACCTCGAAGAACTTGGGTTGACCTCGATGGACATGGTGAACTTGATGTTAGCTGTCGAAGCCGAGTTCGACCTTACGATTCCCGGATCGAAACTTATGCCCGCGAATTTTCGCTCCATCGAGCGCGTCGCCGCGCTTGTCGAAGAGCTCACGCGGTAGCGTCGGCTCGCGCCTGGCGAATTTTCTCGAACGCGATGAGTTCGAGCCAGTTACGGTACAGACGCACCGCGTCGTCAGCCCAACTGGGCGACGGCGCGTCGCTCTGGACGATTTGGCCGAGCGTTCGCGCGAGACGCGGGCGATCGAGGGAGTCCGCGGACTGTCTCAATGCGTCGAGCGCGGCCTGGGCGTCGTTCGAAAAATAGTTTCGCGGCGGAGAGGGGAAACACTCGCTTTCGCCGTTCAGGAATCGCAGCGCGTCGCGGCGGAATTCGCGCGACAAGGTGTCGGCGTCATACTCGGGATGGCCCTGGGTGAACAGAAACAGGCTGGGTTCGCGTCGCCAGAAGCAGTCGACTTCCACGTCCCCGGACCATGAGGATATGCGGTAGCCACGCTCGACCAGATCGCTCCGCGACAAGCCATTATAGCGCGAGTGCGGAACCAGGATCGAGCCGGCGGCGCCGCGCGTCGCCCAATCATCCGCGTCGACCTCGCAAGCGAAGACGCCGGAGATTTTTTCCCTCGCGCGGCGTCTCGTCACGCCGTCGAGCCGTAGCACCACGCCATGCGCGGCGAGGCAGGACCACAGCGCGGAGGTCGTATGAACGCGCGCCCAATCGACCAGTCGCGCGAAATCGTCCCAATAGGATTCGCCCTCTAGGCTGTCGGCGCGCGGCTCGCTTCCCGTGACGATCAGCGCGTCGGCGCCGCGGGCATAGAGCGCCTCTATATCTTCGTGACTTCGCGCGATGTTCCGGCGGGCCGTTTCGCCGCGCGGCACGCTGGACAACGCATAGCAGCGCAGATGAATCGGAAGTTTGCCGGCGCCGGCGCGCAGCAGTCTGGCAAATTGAGCCC
The DNA here is from genome assembly GCA_049591215.1 of Methylocystis sp. Classification (GTDB taxonomy): domain Bacteria; phylum Pseudomonadota; class Alphaproteobacteria; order Rhizobiales; family Beijerinckiaceae; genus Methylocystis. The sequence continues at coordinate 2,809 of JBAWEN010000082.1, forward strand.
TGGTCGCGTCGATCGCTTGATCAGGCATGTTATTCACCAGCGCGATTTGGAGCGCCGGACCGTCGAACGATTGGCGGGCGGGGATCGCGTTCATTTCAGACGACGCCCCGCGCCTCGAGGCGTGACGCGACATGCGCCATCGCCAAGGCCTGATCGAGATCCTCGATGATGTCGTCGATATGTTCGATGCCGATGCTCAGCCGAATCATTTCCGGCGAGACCTCGGCCTTGGCCTGTTCCACCAGCGACATCTGCCGATGCGTCGTCGATGCGGGGTGGCAGGCGAGCGATTTGGCGTCGCCGATGTTGACGAGTCGCTTTACCAGCCGTAGCGCGTCGTAAACGGCCTTGCCCGCGTCGAGTCCGCCTTTCACGCCGAATGTGAGCAGCGACGGGACGCGGCCGTTGAAATATTTTCTGGCCAGCGTGAAATTGGGATTATCGGAAAATCCCGCGTAGTTCACCCAGGCGACGCGCGGATCGTCGCGAAGGAATTCGGCGACCCTTCGAGCGTTTTCGACATGGCGTTCGACGCGAAGGTGGAGCGTCTCTATGCCCTGAAGCAGCAGGAAGGCGGAGAGCGGCGGCAAAACAGCGCCGGTGGTGCGCTGATAAACGCTGCGCGCCCGCGCGATATAGGCGGTTTCGCCGAAATGATCGACGTAAATGAGCCCATGGTAGGAGTCGTCCGGCTGGTTGAACATCGGAAAGCGTTCGGGATGATCGCGCCAGCGGAAACGCCCGCCGTCGACGATGATTCCGCCAAGCGTCGCGCCGTGTCCGCCCATGAATTTGGTGAGCGAATGGACGACAATGTCGGCGCCGTGCTCGATCGGCCGCAGCAAGGCCGGGGTGGCGACCGTATTGTCGACGATCAGCGGGACGCCGCGCGCGTGGGCGATCTCGGCGAGCGCGGCGATGTCGCAAATATTGCCGGCGGGATTGCCGACGCTCTCGCAAAACAGCGCGCGCGTGTTGACGTCGATGGCCTGCGCCATGTCCTCCGGCGCCGTGCTACGCGCGAAGCGCGCGTCGACGCCTTGGCGCGGCAGCAAGTGCCGCAATAGAGTGTGGGTCGTGCCGTAGAGCGTCGGCGCCGCGACGATGTTGCCGCCGTGGTCGGCGACAGTGGCGAAGGCGTAATATAACGCGGCCTGGCCGGTGGCGACGCTGAGCGCGCCGATGCCGCCTTCGAGCGCGGCGACGCGCTTCTCCAGCACCGCGTTGGTGGGATTGGCGATCCGGCTGTAACGATAGCCCTCGGCTTCGAGATCGAACAGCGCCGCGGCGTGATCGGCGCTGTCGAATTCATAGGCGACCGTCTGGTAGATTGGAACGGCGACCGCCTTGGTCGCGGGGTCGTGGTCAAAGCCACCGTGCACGGCGATGGTTTCGCTACGCATCCATGCGCCTTTCCGTTGATTTTTTCGAGCGACTCGACGAATACATGTGCCTAAAGTCCCGCGCGGCGCCGTGACCCGAACTTCTGAACGGGGCGCGTCAATAATCCCTCTCCTTGCCGAGATAGCGAGCGAATGAGAGTAGTAACCCTAACCGCTCGCGACTCTTTCACTCTTTACGCGCGACGCTTAACTTGGCTCCGTCGCTCCGGGGACCTTCTATCGAATTCGATTAATGCTTTTGAATCTCCTCCAACGGCGACCTACCGATGACCGACGAGACTTCCGGACGCGCCAGTTCGGCGGCGGCCGTAAAAAGCTCCGCCAACAAGGATTGGCTGCGCGCGCTGCAAAGAATCGCGCCGATCGAGCAGGATCAGAGCCGCATTCTTTCCGCGGCCTTCGACGAGGTCGTCGCCGCGCGAGGTTCCGAGGTGGCGGTGATCGACGACCGCGAGAGCCTTTCATTCACGCAATTCGCCGAGCGCGCGAACCGCTATTCCCGTTGGGCGTTGGACGATCAATTGCAAAAGGGCGATGTGGTCGCCCTGCTGATGGGCAATTGCGCCGATTACGCCGCCATCTGGCTCGGGCTCACGCGCGTCGGGGTCATCGTGGCGCTGCTCAACACGCATCTTTCCGCGCCCGCCCTCGCCCATTGTTTGCGTGTCGCCGGAGCGCGGAATGTGATCGTTTCCGACGCGCTCGCGCCGGCCTGCTCTGACGCGGCGGCGATGCTGGAAACGCCGGTTCGCGTCCTCGTCCATGACGGCGAACGATTCACGGGTCGCGCCAAGGCCGACGTCGCCTCTCTCTCCGGCGCACAGCTGACCGGGAGCGAAAGCCGCGACGTCACGTTGAGCGATCGGGCGCTCTATATATTTACATCGGGAACGACGGGACTGCCCAAGGCCGCCATCGTCACCCACCGCAAGGTGATGAATTGGAGCCTGTGGTTTTCCGGCTTGACGGATGCGGGGCCGAACGACCGCATGTATAATTGTCTACCCATGTATCACTCCGTCGGGGGCGTCCTCGCCGTTTGGTCGGTGTTGCTGGCGGGAGGCTGCGTCGTGTTGCGCGCGCGCTTTTCGGTTTCCAGCTTCTGGGACGACATGGCCGCGACGCGTTGCACGATGTTTCAATATATCGGCGAACTCTGCCGCTATCTGCTCAATGCGCCGGATTGCGATGGGGCAACGCGGCACGGCTTGCGGCTCGTCGTCGGCAACGGCCTGCGCGCCGATGTGTGGACCCGTTTTCAACGCCGTTTCGACATTCCGCGCGTTCTCGAATTTTACGCCGCGACCGAAAGTAATTTCTCGCTTTATAACGTCGAAGGCGAACCGGGCGCCATCGGCCGCGTCCCCGCCTTTCTCGCGCATCGCTTGCAGATCGCGCTGGTCTCTATCGACGAAGCGACGCGGGCGCCGGCGCGGGGTGCGGGCGGACGCTGCATACGAGTCGGCGTCGGCGAAACCGGCGAAGCCATCGCCAGAATCGAAACGCGCGAAGGCTCCAGCGCCGGTTTCGACGGCTATGTGAGCAAGGAAGAATCGGAAAAGAAGATTTTGCGCGATGTCTTCGAGCCCGGCGATGCCTGGATGCGTGGCGGCGACCTCATGCGCAAGGACGGGCGCGGCTATTACTATTTCTCCGATCGCCTAGGGGATAGTTTTCGCTGGAAGGGCGAGAACGTGTCGAGTTTCGAGGTCGCGCAGGTTCTCGCGGCCTGCCCGGGCGTGCGCGACGCCAATGTCTATGGGGTCGAAGTGCCTGGTTTCGAGGGACGCGCCGGCATGGCGGCGCTGGCGGTGGGCGATGATTTTGATCTCGACCGGCTTCGCGAAAGCATCGACGCGGCTCTGCCGTCCTATGCTCGACCCCTCTTTTTGCGTCTTTGCGAAACCATCGAGACAACCGAAACGTTCAAGCACAAGAAGCAAGCCCTCGCCGCGCAAGGGTTCGATACGGAAGTGATCGCGGGGGCGCTATATTTCGCGCGGCCGGGCGCGAACGGATTTGTTCCGCTCGACGCGGCGATGCGCCGCCGCATTTGCGCTGGAGAGTTTCGCCTATAGGGTGGGAGTCGTGAGCAATCCCGCGTTGACCATTTGGCATAACACCAAATGTCCGGTGTGCGAGGCCGGCATATCCCGGCAAAGACAGCGGCTGCGCGCGGCGGTCGCCGCCGGGGAGATCGAATTTCGCGACATTAATTTGGAGCCGGAAGCGCTGAAGGCGTACGGCGCCAGCGTGGACGACGTGCGCCGGCGCCTGCACGCGGTCGACCGGACCGGCGCCTTGCTGGTCGGCGCCGACGTCGTCGTCGCGGTCTGGCGCGCGACCCCCGGCGAAGGCTGGCTGGCTAGCCTGTTCGGGGCGCCCGGCGCCGTTTGGCTCACGCGACTCGTTTACGATCGATTCGCCGATCTGCTGTGGGCCTGGAACAAGCGGGCGGGGCGATGGTGACGCACCCCCGGCGCGCCGTCGCAAGGCTGGCAATCTTGACCTCCGCCGTCTTACCGGCTATAGATTCGATGAAAGATCAATGTCTTGGTCAGTTGTCCGTTGATTGGACGGCAGGCTAGGTTTTTTATAGGAGACACGCATGTCCCGTGGCGTCACCGTATTAGGATGCGCATTAGCATTGACGGTCGGGATTCAGGTGGCGGAAGCGTCGTCTTGTATTGATCATCAATTGGTTGACAAACTTGGGCAGGTTGTGCGCGACGCCAATGGCAACCCCGTGGCGTGCGGAGTCGATCTAAATGCCGGAGATCCGGAATGGTTCGCTGGCGATCAAGGGCCTTATTTGGGCGCTGGAGCGTTGATGGTCGGCGGCGGCATAGCGGCGGAGCTGGCGACCTCTAATAATAACAACGGCGGCGGTGGCTCGTCGCAGCAGAATCAGTTGCTTTACCTGTTACTGCACAATAACAACAAAAATCCCGGCGGCGGCGTCGGTAGTCCCGCCAGCCCGTGACGTTGAAAGCGCGGGGTTTTTGACGGGTTCGCGGCGCGAGCTACTATTTTGAACCCGCGACTTGGGAGTCGTGGGTTTTTCTTTATTCGCGAGTCGCTTTTTCATATTACTCGAGGGTATAAGCTCACGCCATCATTTCTGGTTCGCGATAATGGCGGGCGCGCGGCGGGGTGAGCCGTTAATTAAGACCGACGGACCTTTCGCAAAATAGACAACTTTGAACCCGACTGTTATGTCTGATACCCTTTGGGGTCAAACAATCCAGTTCGAAAGTCGAGCGAAACGGTTCGGTGAAATCGCTGGGCTGTCACTCCTTTTCATGGCGGGTCTTGGTGATTGATCTCCACTCACACATCTTACCAGGCATCGACGACGGCGCCGCGGATATTGGCGTAGCGTTGGAAATGGCTCGAATAGCGGTCGCCGATGGCGTGGAGGTGCAAGCATGCACACCCCATATCCTTCCGGGCTTATACAATAATACGGGCCCCCAAATTCGTCTCGCGATCGCCCAGCTCCAGCGAGCCCTCGACCATCATGGAATCGCGCTTCAACTGACAACGGGAGCCGACGCCCATTTGGTTCCGGATTTCCTCTCTGGATTGAAGTCGGGACATATTCTGTCGCTCGCCGACACGCGCTACGTCCTCGTGGAGCCGCCGCATCATGTCGCGCCGCCCAGAATCGAGGAGTTCTTTTTCGGTCTTTTGGTGCAAGGCTACGTGCCGGTGCTGACGCATCCCGAGAGGCTGACCTGGATCGAGGCCAATTATCCGATCATGGAACAAATGTGCGACGCCGGGGTTTGGATGCAAGTCACGGCTGGATCGCTTACCGGCGTCTTCGGGCGAGGCCCACTCTATTGGGCCGAGAAAATGATGAAGGAGGGGCGTGTCCACGTTCTCGCCACCGACGCTCATGGCGTGGGCCGGCGACGCCCCAATTTGCGCGAAGGCCGGGACATCGCCGCGAAGTGGGTGGGCGAGGAAGAAGCCAACAATCTCGTCGTTACGCGCCCACGCGGCGTTCTTTCCAATGAATCGCCCTCTCGGCTGCCGCAACCCGGCGGCGCCCAGGCGGGCATAGATTTCAGCGCGACCCGGCGCGCGACCCGTGACCGCCGCCCTGCTTCGCGCGGGCGCTCCGGCGCCACGATAAGCGATGAGGGTCGTATTTCGAGCCGTCTTGCGGACTGGTTACGATCCTTCTATCAATAGCTTCACTCCAGTCTGGAAATGAGTTGAATCATGGTGAATGAAGTTCCGCAAGGGCGACCATGAGAGCCGCGTTCGCGGACGAGGCGGCGCTTGTGAAAAGACCGAGCAGCGTTTCCGGAATGACGAGTTGGCGGGGGTGTCCTCGCGGCTTAGACCGTCAAACCCCGGAAGTCGGACCGCGAACATCGAGACCGCGACGGGCCCGAACGGGCAACCGCCGACGAGGGGGTGCTCCCCCAGACAGCAGCGTCCTAACATCCGGACAGATGTTCGCGAGCGTTCATTCAAGATCGCCTGTCTGCTTGACCCAGTGACGAATGCTCGAACGCGACGTGAAACAATGACCAACGCCGAACAGAATTCGCCAGACGATAACCGCCCTCCGGTCGACGGCTCGGGGTCAGGCGGTAATCTGGTTTCGGCACCACGCCGCGGTGACGGGCAACTCACGGGATTTGCGCCAAGACAGATAGAACTTCAAGACGCGGCGGGCGTCAATCTGCGCGAATATTGGCGCATCGTAAAGAAACGCAAATGGCTAATCGGAAGCATCATTTCCGCCTTCCTGATGATCGGCTGGCTGCAGACCCTAATGTCGATTCCGCAGTACTCGTCGACGGTCCGGATCCAGATCGACCGCAGCGTTAGCAAGATCATCGAAAACGGCAGCGTCACGCCGGCGGACGCCAGCGATGGCGATTTCCTTAGAACGCAATATGAACTTCTTCAAAGTCGCAGCCTGGCGGAACGCGCGGTGTCGATGGCTCGGCTCGGAAACGACACGGTGTTTTTGAAACCCAAGCAATTTTCGCTTTTGGGGATGTTTCGCGGAGGGGATAAGTCGGCGGCTCAGGCCGAAAAAAGCATCGGGAGCGCCGATCGCGCGGCCGCCGCCGTCAGCGTCGTAATGACCCACCGTTCGATTCGGCCGGTTTCGGGCTCGCGCCTAGTCGACATCACATACACCGACGCCTCGCCGACGGAAGCGCAAAGAATCGCCCAAGTCTACGCCGAGGCGTTCATCGCCTCGACCCTCGACAAACGGTTTCAGGCGAATTCGTACGCGAAGACTTTTCTTGACGACCAAGTAGCGCAAATGAAGCTCCGGCTTGAGCAGTCCGAAAAGACGCTATTGGAGTTCGCGCAGAAGGAACAAATCGTCGCGACATCGGACAAGGCTTCGATCGCGGAGTCCAATTTGGCCGCCGCGAACACGGCGCTGGGAAACATTATCGCGGAGCGCATTAAGAATGAACAGCTCTGGAAGCAAGTCCAAACCGCGACCGCGATCAATCTTCCGCAATTGCTGACAAATAACGTCATCGACGGTTTGCGAGCCAGGCGTAATCTGCTCGCGACGGAGTACGAGGAAAAATCGGAAACATTTCAGCCAAGCTATCCCAGTCAGGTGCAGCTTACTAACAAAATTAGAGAAGTAGATCACCAGCTCGTCACCGAGGTCAAGACTATTCAGTCGTCATTGAAAGCGCTTTACGAGTCGTCGCTAAGCCAAGAAAGAGAGATGTCGAAGAGAATCGAGACGCTGCGCGCGGAAGCGCTCGATCTCCAAAGGCGCAGCATCGAGTATAACATCATAAAACGAGAGGTGGACTCGAACCGCAATCTTTATGAAGGGCTTCTTCAGAGAATGAAGGAGGTCGACGTCGCCGGCGGCTCCGGCGCCAACAACGTGTTCATCATCGACAAGGCGGAGCTGCCGACGGGGCCGTCGTCTCCGGTGATGTCGCGCGCGCTCGCTCTCAGCCTTGTCCTTGGAATCGGCGTGGCTTTCGTGGCCGCCTACCTTCTTGAATACCTCGATGACTGCATTCATTCTCCTGACGATTCGGAAAGGCTCTTCGGCCTGCCGACACTGGGCGTCATCCCGAAAATCAAACCTCCGTCCACCGTCGAAGCGGAGTTCGCCGATGTGCGCTCGGCCCTCGCGGAGGCTTATCGTTCGCTTTGCACGGCGCTGCAATTTTCCACGGAGGCTGGTCTGCCGAAAACGATTTGCGTGACCAGTTGCGCCTCATCCGAAGGCAAGTCGGTCACATCCCTCGCGATCGCCAGGCAATTTTCGATGATGGGCCTCAATGTCCTGCTGGTCGACGGAGACCTTCGCAATGCGTCGCTGCATAAGAAGCTTGGCGTCGAAAATAGCGTTGGCCTCAGTAATTATCTGACGGGGAGCTGTTCGCCCCCGGACGCGATAAGGCGGACGGTGCACAAAAATCTCTTCTTCATGTCCTCCGGGCCATTGCCGCCCAACGCGGCCGACTTGCTGGTTGGTTCGCGACTGATGACCCTGCTTACAAGAGGGCTGGAGGTGTTCGATCTCGTCGTCATCGATGGGCCGCCCGTGCTGGGATTGGCCGACGCGCCATTGCTGTCCGCGGCCGTCAATGCGACGATTTTCGTCGTCGCCGCCGGCCAAACACGTATCGGCCCGGTCCGAGTCGCGTTGAAACGACTGGAGAGTTCGCGGACTCCGATTATCGGCGCGGTCGTCACCAAGTTCGACGCGAAGACCGCCAATTACGGCTATGACTACGGCTATGGCTACGGCTATGGCTATGGCTACGGTCAGGACGTCAACGACGAATTGGAAAACAAATCGGAGGACGTCGCGGAGGAGGATGATCTTCCTCAATTGAAGGCCGGCGGCGCGCGTCACTCAGATAACGCGCAAGATGTTGGTCGATGAGCGACGCGACAGCATTAAGGTTGGCGGTCGACTTAATGTTGATCCCTTCGCGCGTCCGCTCGCTGAGGACTGGACCGCTTCCCCATGGGGTTCCATTTTTGCTGCGCGTCGCGGCGAACGACGAAGAGGCGACGCGAGAGGCGATCGTCTTGACCGGAAAACCACCGGAGACCTTGCGAGCCGCGGCCGCTTTTTTTGTCGAGCAAATATTGTTGAGGCCGGGCGTCGACAGCTATCACATATTGGGCGCGGGGCCGGATGCGACGGCGGCTCAGTTGCGTCAAAATCTCGCGCTGCTCCTTCGATGGCTGCATCCGGACGTCAGTGAAAACGCTCAAAGGTCCATCTTCGTGACGCGTGTCACGACAGCGTGGAACGACCTCAAGACGCCGGAAAAGCGCGCGGCCTACGACGTCGCCCGCGCCTCCGGCGAAGCGGAACAAGATACTTCTAGCGACGAGTGGTTCATGGATATGTCGGCCATTCCAGAATCTGGCAAGCTGATGCTTTATGAAGATTTCACGGCCACGGCCGCGATAAACCCGCCAGCGCGGACAAAGAGAGTCCGGCAGCGTAAGAACGACAGCTTTCTCCATCGCCTTCTGCTGTTATTGATGGGTGAACTAGATGACTAGGGTTAGAGAAATTCTTTCGCCGAAGCGAACGCCGAGCGGATCGACACGAATGTTTGAAGCTTGAGCATGTCGTCATCGGATTATTCGCGCAAGAACAAACAGCGCGGGCTCGCCCGGCGCCCCTTGGTTTGGATGGGGTTCCTGGCGTTGCTGGCGCCACCGCTCGTCTGGCTGATCATATCCCGGAGTTTGGTTGCTTATCTCGCTCAGACAGAGCCCGAGACCGCTTTGTCGTTAAACTCGAGCGATCCGTCGGCGCTTGTCGCCCTCGCTGAAAGAACCATCCTGTTCGACAAGAATCCCACGACTAAGTCACTGAACGAAGCACGCGGACGGTTGGAGGAGGCGCTTTCTGAGTTTCCGCTTAATGCGCGCGCTCTGCGTTTGCTGGGCCAATTGCTGGCGCGAACGGGCGACGACGCCAAGGCGACGAGGGCGATGCAAACGGCGGCGCGATATTCCTCCCAGGAAGTCATCGCGGTCGATTGGGCGATGCGCGGCAGCTTTCAAAACAAGGATTATCGCTCCGCGGCCTATTACGCGGACGTCCTGCTTAGAACGCATCAAGATTTATATAAGTTTGCGTTGCCTGTTCTCGGACACATGGCGGAAGATGATGTCGGCAAGAAGGAGATCAAGAAGCTGTTCGCCACTAATCCGCCTTGGCGATTTTGGTTTTTCATTGAACCCGGAATGGCCATAACCGACGTGCGCGCGCCGCTGGAACTTCTATTGAGTCTCAAAGATACGGACGCCCCGCCAACTCCGGGTGAATTGCAAGGCTATATTGGGTTTTTATTCCAGCATAAATTTTATAAATTTGCATATTTCGTCTGGCGGCAATTTTTGCCGCCGGAGCAACTGGCTCGTAGCGGATTATTGTTTAATGGCGGCTTCGAGACAAAGCCCTCCGGAACTCTTTTTGACTGGAAGCTGGAGCAGGCGGATGGCGCGTTCGTCGATATCGCTCCGCGGCCCGACTCCCCCGACAAGAACGCTTTGTCCGTGGAATTCGGGCAGGGGCGCGTGAACTTCGGCGGCGTCTGGGAGATGGTCATTCTACCGCCAGGCGTCTATCGATTGAGGGGCTCCTACGAGGGAAACGTCACGGGCCGGCGCGGAATGCAATGGAGCGTGCTCTGTTTTGGAGGGAGCGCGATCGGAGAAAGTCAGATGATATTGGGAACGTTCCCGGAGGAGAGACAATTCGAATTCGACTTCAAGGTTCCCCGGACCGGCTGCGAGGTGCAAACAGTTCGGTTGGACCTCGCCGCGCGAACGTCCTCCGAGCAATTGGTCGCGGGGCTTATTCGATTCTCCGATCTCTCGATCGAAAGAAAATGACCGCTTCTCCTAAAAGCGCGGAATTTGTCGAGAGACTGAATTCCGCCAATCGCCTTCGACCGTGCTTTCCTTGGACGCTTCGGAAGAACCGCGGGCGCCGAGCGCGAGGTTTCTACCCCCCCATGCGCTCGACGAATGCGAATAACGCCCATATCGGGACAAAATCGAGCGATAGTTTGTCCCGCCACGATCGATGGAGAGGTTTGGACGGATGGGATCTCGAAGTAATCGCCGGATGCGAGCGGGATCTTGAGCCAACAGCTTCCTTGTGAAGCGCTTTGTCGAACCGGGCTTTCACGCTCTAAAGCATTGCGCTAAGCTCAAGAAAACTTTATCAAATTCGCATAGTCGAAGCTCGACGGGCGTCGAGATAGTAGGGAATTGGGAAGATGGGCACGCCGCTAACCGCGCTGAGAGTTGCGATGCTATTTGGCGGCGTCGCCGTGCTTGCCGCATGCGACTCGACGATTCAAAGTCCCCAAGCGAATTCGGCGCAAGCGGCGAGCGAACAACAATTGGCGCGCAAAGTTGGCGCGGACGCGGCGGCTTTGTCGCCGGGAAGCGCGACCTATCAAATCGGCGTGCAAGATGTTCTCGAAATCGTCGTGTTCAAAGTGCCGGAACTCACGCGCAACGTTCAGGTCTCCGATTCGGGGACGATCAATTTGCCTTTGATAGGCGAAATGCAGGCGGCGGGTTTGACGTCGCAAGAGGTCGAGCACGAGCTCGCCAGGCGGCTTGGCGCGAGCTATTTGAAAAACCCGCAAGTCAATATTTACGTCAAAGAATATAACAGCCAGCGCGTGACCATCGAAGGGTCGGTGAGATCGCCCGGCGTCTTTCCGATTCGCGGCAAAATGACTTTGATGCAAGCTCTCGCCACTTCCGGAGGTCCGGACCGGGACTACGCCTCCGCGGACGTGATGGTGTTCCGCACCCATGACGGCCTCCGCAGCGGTTTGGAATATAACATTGACTCGATAAGATCAGGAGAGGCGCCAGATCCACCTTTGCGCAGCGGCGACGTTGTCGTCGTGCCGACCTCCACCGGAAAATTCATTTTCCAGAGCTTATTGAAAACTGTCCCGGTGGCGGCGACCTTTAAGCCTCCGGGCATACCGTGACGGGATTTGGGCGCACGCTCGGATGAGCGTGGACATGGGTTGTTCGATGGGAGGGTATCGCGAAACCTCCCGCGCGCGCGGTATTTCGCGATCATGGCTTTTCCTAAAGTTTGCTTTCATGACGACTCAATCCCGCATATCCGAGTTTTACCCAAGCTGTTAGGAAAATGCTCTTGCGTTTTCGGATCGGACCGGATCGAATGGCCGACGTCGGAGACGGCCTGCGGACTGGCGTTCAGGCTCCGTAGGGGATGGATCTCCTCTTCGAGAAACCGAAGTAGGCCCCGCGTCCTCCGCGCTCCCAAGCTTTCGAGTCGAACATCATCGCTTGCGAGCGCGACGAAAACAGGCTGACGGTCCATTCGTGGACACCATCCGCGTTCCGTTGTTCGCGATGGAATGTGTTTGATCGCGGATGCCGCCCGCGCGAAAAGCGCGAGGAACGTCTGGCCGTTTCGGCCGCGAACAAAGGAAGGAACAATGAACCTTAGGCGCTTTAGACTTCGCTGGCGCGGCACGCCCACCACCCCGATTGAATCTTGCGAAGCAGATAGGCGTGGATCGTGAGTTCTTCGCAACCGCGGATGAGGGAGCAGATTAGCTCGCTCTTTTATTTTTGCGCCATCGGCCTGATATTCGCGGTCCTGCTAGGAGGCGGCACCCGAGGCGGATTCCTATCGGACGTGCTTCTTCAATTTGTCTCGGTTCCAATTCTCGTCGCCGCTCTGTGGCGGGCCGGGACCGGTTCGCTATCGCGTGGGCAACTTTACTCCCTACTGTTTTGCGCCGCGATTTTGGCTGTTCCCTTGGCGCAATTGGCGCCGCTTCCGCCCTCGATATGGACGGCCTTGCCCGGACGGGCGATCGTTGGAGCGCCGTACGAGTTGATCAATCGCGGCCTTCCCTGGGCGCCCCTGAGCTTGGCGCCGGCGGCGACTTGGCTGAGCGTGCTTTCTCTATTGCCCACTTTCGCCATCTTCCTCGGCGTGCTTCAACTCGATTATGCCGAACGCAGGCTCTTGAGCCTCGTCGCCCTCGCCATGGGATTTTTGAGCGTCCTCCTGGGGTTGACGCAGGTCGCTCAAGGTCCGTCGAGTTCTCTGAGGTTCTTCGATTACACCAACGCCCAGGAGGCCGTGGGTTTTTTCGCGAATCGGAACCACTTCGCGGCGATGCTCTATACGCTCACATTATTGGCGGCGGCTTGGACTGGAAACAATGGAATCGCCTTCGGTCTCGAAAAAAATCGAAACAAGTTCAGCACGGCGTCGATCGTTTCGCAGCTTGCGAGCTTCTGCATTCTGACCGTGTTGATCGGAGCGCAGGTGGTGACTCGTTCGCGCGCCGGCATGATTTTGACCTTAGGCGCGCTGTTTGGCGCCTTCCTGCTAATTCGACAGGGACAACGCGCGACGAACGGCATGCGTCCGACCTGGTTAATGGTTGGAGCCGCGAGTTTGGCGGTGGTTCTGTCGATTCAATTTTCGCTTTATCGCGCTTTGGATAGATTCGCGATCGAAGCGGCGCCGGATGCTCGCGTGGCGTTCGCCCGCAACACGATCGAAGCGGCAAAAGCCTTCATGCCTTTCGGCGCCGGGGTCGGCTCTTTCGTTCCGGTCTACGCGACTTTCGAAAAGCCGCGGGATTTGATGGCTGGAGGCTACGCCAACCACGCTCACGACGATTTTCTCGAAATCTGGCTCGAAACCGGGGCCGCCGGGTTGATTCTTATTGTGCTTTTTGCGGCGTGGCTGCTGTGGCGATCCCTTCAAGTGTGGCGGCGCTCATATGTAGGCGGGCTCCAAATCGATAGGTTCCTTGTCCGCGCGTCGACATTGGCCATCCTTCTTCTGCTGTTCCATTCCATTGCCGATTACCCCCTTCGCACGGGGTCGATGATGGCGCTGTTCGCCTTCCTCTGCGCGCTGTTAATCCCTCCGCGGGACGACTTGATTAGCGATCCGCGCGAGGCGGCGAGGGTCGCGCG
>JBAWEN010000083.1:0-3717 GCA_049591215.1 Methylocystis sp.
ATTCTGCTCGCCGCGCATGCCCTTGGCCTTGGCGCGATTTGGCGCACGGGCGCGCCGGCCTATGACGGCCATGTCGCGCAAGCGCTCGGCTTGCCCGCGCAAGGGCGCATCGTCGCCTTCATCTATCTTGGCGCGCCCCACGCTCCGGCTATACGCGGCGTCGAGGCCGAACCGCCGAGCGCCGTGGACTGGGGGGCGGCCCCGCGAGAATTCCCCTTGCCGCGAAGCGGGCGATAGGGAGTAAGCGCGGAAGATTCATTTGGAGATGTTATCTTCGTCTCGCCGCTCTTTAGGCAGCTCGATTGGCAATAGGACGAGCAGGTTGGACACTTGTCCCAATGACCAAGCGACGATCTTGTTCGCGAACGCCGCGACGATAGCATTCGATCCCGCCTCGGCCGACGGCGCCCGGACCATGTTCGCGAGCATCGGGAAGAGCGTCACCGTCACGATCGCCGCGCCGACGAGCGCGGAAGCGTTTTCCGGCGTCATCTGGCCGGTTTGCCCGCCAAGATAAGTAATCGCGACGACGAGCGGCAACGTCGTCGACGAAAGAAGCGCGAGAGCTGGCAGATCGCTTTTCGTCAGCGCATTTTTGTAAAGGCCGAGCGGCGCGATGCGAATGAGCAAGAACGCCAGCGTGAACAGCAAAAGGCGGCCGATATTCGCGGGATTCGAAACCAGCGACGGCAGATCGAACGCCACGCCGCTCGCGGTAAAGAACAGCGGTATGAAAAAACCCGAGCCGATCGACGTGAGCCGGTTTTCGAGCGCCCGCCCTCCGCATCCGGAAAAGAACACGGCGACCGCCATGCCGGCGGCATAGGCGCCGACGACCGTCTCCATGCCGAAGCTATTGGCGAGAAAAACGAATCCGAGCAGCACGAGCAGGGAAATTCGCAACAGCAGCAGTTCGTCGTCTTGTCCAAGCCAGCGCGCCAGCTTCGCGGAAAGACCATCGGATCGCAGCGTCAAAAGCAAAATGACGGCGGCGATGGCCAGCACGAAAAACGCGATGCTCAAGAACGTCTGATGGAGATGATGCTTTTCCGCCGCCAGGGCGATCGAGGCCAGCAGCAGCGGCCCGAGTTCGCCGATCGCCGCGAGTCCGAGGACATGCCGGCCGAAATTGCCGTGCAGTTCGCCGGACTGCCGCAAAATCGGGATCAGAACGCCGAACGACGTCGTAGGCAAAATGAGGGCGATGAGCAGCGGCGAGCGGACCAGGCCGAATAGGTAGAGCAAGCCGACGAAGCCGACGGCGAGCGCGAAGCTAACGAGCCAGGCGAATGCCCCAAGACGCAGTTCGGCTCGCCCGATCTCGTCGCGTTTCGATTCGAGTCCCGCTTGGAAAAACAAGAAGACGAGGCCGAATTCCGCGAGGAATTTGATCGTGTTGTCGTATGTGGCCAGTCCCATCACGCTGGGGCCGATCAGGATGCCAAGAACGAGTTCGAGCCCGACCACGGGCATCAAGGCGAAGACGGGGAGACGAATGAGCAGCGGCGCGAGAACCGCCACGCAGGAAATCGCGAAAACACCGCCAAATTCGTTCATCAGGCGCTTCTCGGTTCGTTTGTGTGGTTCTCGATGGATCGCTCGAAGACAGCGTAACCGCGAAAACCGCCAAACTCAACCGACGAACTTGAACTTATGCTACGTATGGAATCACGCTAGCGGCCTTGAAGAAGGGGGAGGATATGCGGCTTCTATTCATGTCGGCGGTTTTGTTCGCCTTCGGTTTGATCCTGACGGGTTGCTATGCGTCGCCAGAACTCGGATTCGATCCCTGGTCGAGCACGGTCGCCTCCCAGATACGCTTGTATCGCTCGGAGACTGCTTACAAAATCACTTGTGAAAATGGAACGCGGTTCTGCCTCCAACGGGCCGAGGCCATCTGCGGGGGGCGCTACTTGATAGCCGGTTGGCCGCAAAAATCGCCACGCGCTCAGGTTCTCCTGAATATGCGGATTGAAACCGTGAACACGGATAATCCGAGCATCATAAAGATCGTCTGCGAGTGAGTTCGCGCCGCGCCTCGCATGGTGGTCGAGACCTGTCACAAACGCACAAACATCTGGCGAACGGGGTCAAGCAGGCGTAGCCTGGGTCTGTCGCGGCACAAGCTGGTGAAAACACCATGCAATGGATCTACATTCTCGGCGTGGTGATAGCCCTGTACATCCTCGGCTCGCTCCGCGTCCTTAAGCAGTATGAGCGAGGAGTCGTCTTTCTTCTCGGAAAATTCGAAGGCGCGCGCGGACCCGGGCTCACGCTCATCTTCCGTCCCATCGAACAGATGACGCGCGTATCCTTGCGGACGGTCACGATGCAAATCCCGTCGCAAAAAATCATCACGAAAGATAACGTTTCAATCGATATCGCGGCGGTCGCGTACTATCATATTTCCGATCCGGAAAAAGCCGTGATCGCGATCGAGAACGTCTATAATGCGATCAATCAGATCAGCCAGACCACCGTGCGCAACGTCGTTGGTCGATTCAGCCTCGATCAACTTCTCTCGGACACCGCGCGCATCAACGAGCAAATCAAGAATGTCATCGACCTCCACACGGAGCCTTGGGGCACCCAGGTGACGGCGGTCGAAATCAAAGACATCATACTGCCCGACAACATGCAGCGCGCGATGGCGAAGGAAGCCGAGGCCGAACGCGAGCGCCGCGCGAAGATCGTGGCCGCCGAAGGCGAATACCAGGCCGCGGTCAAGCTCGGCGAAGCGGCTGACATCATCACGCAGCACCCCGTCGCGCTTCAACTCCGCACCCTCCAGACGATGACGGAGATCTCGGTTGAAAAGAACTCTACCATCATCTTCCCCGCGCAGTTCATGACCACGGTTCAGGAAGCCATTGCGTTGATGTCAAAGGACTCGGCGTCAAAATAGTCGAGCGGATGATCTTGAACAAGCAGGAGGCCTTTCGCCCGCGGCTGATCAGGTCTATTTGCGATGAGCTAATCGGGTCGAGCGGCTCAAGAGGAGCGACACCATGAGCAACGCAGACGAGAAACGCGTCAGTCGCATCGCTGAGCGCAATGGTTTTCATCTGGAGAAGGCAGGACACGGAAAGGGGCACGGCCGTTTCTACATCGTGAATCCGGTCGAGGGCGCAAGGATGCGTTCCGGCGTCGCCGACCACGAGTATTCCTTTTCGTTAGAGGAAGCCGAGGCCTGGCTTTCCGCCCACTCGAAATGAGCCCGGAACTCGCCGGCGCGAAAGCTTTGCTCGTCTCGCGCAGGCATGTTTTTGGTTGACTGGGCCGACGCGACAATCCCATCATTTCGCCGCCATTGCCCGCGACAAAAGCGGCTCAACCAACGAACGAACGGCTGGCCAATGTCGCGTATGCGTCCTCTCATCCTATGTCTCGCGTTCGGCGCCCTCCTTTCGGGGAGCCATTCCGCCGTCGCGCAATATTATTATTATCCGCCCTATTCAGGCTATCCATCGGGTGGCGGCTATCCGGGCGACCAGCGGGGCGGCTATGGCGGCCCCTCGCGAGACGGTTACGATTATGAACCGTCGCGGCGCCCGCGCGCGGGGCGCGATTACGACGACGATCTCGACAACGAGCAGCGGGCGGCGCCCTCCAAGCGCCTCCGCCCGCGCGGCAGAGCCCGCGTCGCCGCGCTGCCGGCCGACGCCGATCCAAATTACTCGACCCCGATCGATTACGACGACGAGGTCGACTCCGAGA
>JBAWEN010000084.1:0-1705 GCA_049591215.1 Methylocystis sp.
AGGCGCGGGCGCTCGACGAGACGCTGGCCGCCCGCTCCCGCGAGCTAACGTCCTCGTTCGACAGCAAGACGCGCGCGCTCGACCAGGCCCTTCTCGGCCGCTCCAGCGTGTTGTTCGACAGGTTGTCCGGCGCCGCGCGGGAAATCGACGAGACCCTGGCCGCGCGCTCCGGCGAACTCACGACCTCGCTCGACAGCAGGACGCGGGCGCTCGACGACGTCCTCATCGACCGCTCCGACGCGTTGCTCGGCAAGCTGTCCCAGTCCACGCGGGAAATCGACGAGACCCTCCTCGCCCGCTCCGGCGAACTGACGGACAAGCTGTCCGGCAAGGCGCGGGAGATCAACGACACGCTCGGCGCGCGGGCGGAGGAGATCGCCGGCGCGCTCGACAGCCGCATCGACGCCTTCGAGACCAAGGTGGTCCAGCGGCTCGATCAGGTGTCGGGCGAAATCTCCGAGCGCGGGCGGCTCGTGGTCGAGACCATCGGCTCGCGCGTTTCCGAGATCAACGACACGCTGGCCGCGGCGCGGCGCGAACTCGACGTCACGCTGCACGCCCGCACCGGCGATCTCGGGCAGGCGCTCGGCCAGCGCGTCGGCGAAATTTCCACGACGCTGGAGGAGCGTCTCGAACATATCCACGAGGTGCTCGGCGCGCGCGGCGGCGAAGTGACGCGCGAACTGGCGAGCGTCGGCGAACTCGTCGCCAACACGATCGCCAACCGCGCCGCCTCGATCGTCGAACATCTGGGCGAGAAGCGCGCGGAGATGGTCGGCGCGATCGATATGTCGACGCGGGCGCTGACGCAAGCGCTCGACGCGGGCGCGAAAACCTCGGTCGCCTCGATGATCGCGACCAACGACAAGCTGCGCGCCGAATTGCCGGCGTTGCTCGACAGCCTGTCGCGCACCAACGGCTCGCTGCAAAACATCGTCGACCGCGCGGGCGGCGATCTCGCCAAGCATGAAGCGACGCTCGGCGCGCGGCTCGGCGACTTCCAGACCGCGATCGACACGGTGGCGAAACAGGTGAGCGCGCTCGACTCCATCGCCGGCGGCGCGCTCGGCGAGGCGACCTCCATCGTCGGCGCGATGGAGACGCATTCGCAATCGCTGGCGCAGAGCGCCTCGCAACTATCGCGCAGCCAAAGCGCGCTCGACTCGGCGTTCGAGGCGCGGCGTCAGTCGCTGGCCGGGCTCGTCTCGCTGATCGAGACGAAGCAGGGCGAATTCGAGGGCGCGCTGGCGTCGTTCTCGGGCCTGATGGACGATAGCCTGCGCAACGTCGAGGCGCGGGCGCGCGACATTGGCGGCGTCATCGAAAAGACGACGCGGGAGACCGCCGATATCGTCGACGAACGCTTCGGCGCGGTGCGAACCGCCGCCGAGCAGGAGCGCGCCCGCACGGCCGCGGCGATGCGCGCGGCCTATGAGCAGGCCAATAACGAACTCACCAGCGTGTTCGCGGAGGCGAGCGAGAAGTTCAACGCTGCCGCCGGAGAAATCCGCGGCCTCGCGCAGGAGATCAACCGCGAGTTGGCGACGACGCGCGAGGAAGTGCGGCGCGGGGCGCAGGAATTGCCGCGCGAGACGGCCGAACAGGCCTCGGCGCTGCGCCGCGTCGTCGGCGATCAAGTCAAGGCGCTCAACGAACTGACCGACATCGTGGCGCGTTCGGGCCGCGTCTACGACATCGCCGAACC
>JBAWEN010000085.1:0-9741 GCA_049591215.1 Methylocystis sp.
GCGCCCGGCATTCCCGCGAATAGCCCGAGCATATGCCGCGTCATCGACGACAGCCGCTCGCCTTGCGCCAGCCGCGCCTCGATATAGGGAAGAAACGCCTCCACCACCTCGAAGCAATCCTCGAGCGGCGCCGCCTCGCCAAATAGCTCCGAGTCGACGCGGAGCAGCAGCGCCGGGTCGTGATAGGCGGCCCGGCCAACCATCACGCCATCGACAAAGCCAAGCTGCTCGCGCATCGCCTCGATGGTCGCGAGGCCCCCATTGATCGCGATGGGCGCGTTTGGAAAGGCGCGCTTCAACTCGCGCACCAGCGCGTAGTCGAGCGGCGGAACATCGCGGTTTTCCTTTGGCGATAGCCCCTTGAGCCAAGCCTTGCGGGCATGGACGACCAAGGCGTCGGCCCCCGCGTCCAAAACCTTCTCGGCGATGTCGAACAGCGCCGCGCGCGGCTCCTGATCGTCGACGCCGATGCGGCATTTGACCGTCACCGGCACGCTCACGGCGTCCTTCATCGCGCGCACGCAATCGGCGACGAGCATGGGACGCAGCATAAGGCAGGCGCCAAAGGCTCCGTTTTGCACGCGGTCCGAAGGGCAACCGACATTAAGATTGATTTCGTCGTAGCCGAAGGTTTCGGCGATCCGCGCGCAGGCGGCGAGATCGCGCGGCTCCGAGCCGCCGAGCTGAAAGGCCAGCGGCTGCTCGAAGGCGTCGAAACCCATCAGCCGCGCGCGGTCGCCGTGAATGACGGCGCCGGTCGTCAGCATTTCGGTGTAAAGCCGGGCGCGCCGCGTCATCAACCGGTGCAGATAGCGGCAGCCCCTATCAGTCCAGTCCATCATGGGCGCAACCGAAAAGCGCCAAGGGTTGTTTTTCAATATCCGATCCATATTCCTTCGACCTTGCCGATTGTGGGGCGTAGCATGGCCGCCACAAGGATCAAGGGCAAATTCGGAATATCGCGGACTCGAGGCGCGCTCACTCTATCCTGCGCCAACCGTCCATGCCGAGCCGCTCCTGAGGCAAAAAGCGCGCCTTGTAATCCATCTTGGGAGAACCCTCGACCCAATAGCCAAGATATAAATGCTCCAGCCCAAGGTCGCGCGTCCGCGCCAAATGGTCCAAAATCATGAAAGCGCCGAGCGAGCGCGACTCGAGGCGCGGATCGAAGAACGAATAGACCATGGATAGACCGTCCGCGAGATAATCGGACAGACAACAAGCCACCAGCTTGCCCGTATCGCGCGCGCGATACTCCAACAGCCGCGTCTCGACATGGCTGTCCTCGATCATCATTTGATAATCGGAAAAGCCCATATCGGCCATGCCGCCGTCGCGGTGGCGCGCGCAGACGTAGGAGCGAAACAACTGATATTGTTCCGGCGTCGCGCGCGGCGAGCAGGCCGCGACTTCAACATCGCCATTGCGTTTTTGCACACGCCGCAATGTCCGAGAAAGAGCGAAATCGCACACCCTGACCCGCACGGACACGCAACGGCGACAGCTTTCGCACGCGGGGCGGTAGGCGATCGTCTGCGAGCGTCGAAACCCCGATTGCGTCAGAGTGTCGTTCAGCGCGACCGCGCGGCGCCCGATTAAATGCGTGAAGACCTTGCGTTCCTCCCGATCGGGAAGATAGGGACAAGGCGCGGGCGCGGTGAGATAAAATTGCGGCGCGTCGCGAGATTGTTTCGTCACGCGGCTTTCCTCTTATTTGCGCCGCCCGCGGCGGGCTAGGCTGGCGGGGCCGAACGCCGCAGCACGATCACATCGGCGAGAATATCATGTAGGCAGCGTTTGTCGCTGGTGATGAAAGATAACAACAACAGTGGCGGCAGCAAGGTGGTGACATAAAACAGCACCGCGTGAACGGCGGCGTTTATAAACGGCGTAGTTTCGCCGGCCATGGTGCGCATTTCGAGGTCCATGAACCTCATTCCAGGCGTCGCCATCCGCCAGCCCGAAACGGTAAGGCCGTTCTAAAAAAACGCCACCAGCGGAAAAATTGGCGGCAGCAATATCGCCGTCATGCCAAAACTCAGGAACAACAGCCCAAAAAATATCACCACCGAGAGCGCCGATACGAGTATAAAATCGAGGCACACGGCGATGATCCGGCGCGTGCGAACGCCGTCGAGCGCGGCCCGAGGTATGCGCGGCGGCGCGGCGAACTCCTCCGCCGGCCGCGGTGGAACGCCGTCCTGACCGCCGCTGTAACTCATGATCGCTTCCTCGCCCGCCGAATAGGGCCAATGTCGTCGATCAAGGCGCCTATTTCAAGACGCGGCGGCGCGATCAAAGAAGAGGCCGCCGACCGCGCGGCGACCCCGTGGCTCCTACCGACGTCGAGATCGAGCCGCCCGGCGCGTCCGTGAAAAGTGGGAATTGCGGCGTTTGTCGACTTGACGGCGCCCGCGCGCCCGTAGCATGCCTCGGTAAGGCGTGGAGCCGTGGAGCGCCGTCGCGGCGAATCGCGCCCGCCCCGCGCCGCGCTCCATAATGCGGTCCAAACGCCAAACTCCCGGAAAATGCGCCCATGAACAGCAATGCGGTCGACGGCGGCCACCTCAAGGCCTTTATCGAGCGAATCGAAAAGCTCGAAGAGGAAAAGCGCGCCATCGCCGACGACATCAAGGATGTCTATGGCGAGGCCAAGGGGACGGGATTCGACCCCAAGATCATGCGCAAGATCGTCTCTTTGCGCCGCCAGGAAAAGGGCAAGCGCGATGAGGAGGAGGAAATTCTCGGCCTCTACCTCTCTGCGCTCGGCATGGAGTGAGCGCCCCGGTAAGCGCTCGTTAACCATAAGTCCCTAACGCTTGTTCGCGGAGCCACGCCCGACGGCGCGGCTTGAGCGTCCGCGCGAGGGATGACGTGCCGCCCAGAACAACAAAGCACAGTGTCGCCGTGTCGCTCGCGGCCGCCCTGTTGCTTGCGCTGGCGCAACAGGCGCGAAGCCAGGAGCTTCCCCTCGCGCCGGCGATCGAGCCCGGCGTGGACGCACGCGATGTGGCTCCGCTCGGAAGCCGGGACACCGACCCGATGCACGGCGATTCGCTTCGCGGCCTCCGGCGCGAGGGCGACGCCTACACGACCGGCGCGAACACCGACGATGCGGCGCCGGGCGCGGCGAACTACGGTGCCCCCCGCCCGAAGACGAAGCTGCCGAAACCCTATCCTCCCCATCGCGTTCACGCGGGCGCGCCGCATCCGTTCAAAAATCCGCTTCCGCCGCTCGAACCTTATAAAACCTCGGCCGCGGCGCGCCGCGGCTTGCGCCTGCATCCGCAACCCGACGCGGCGGCGCCGGAGGCGGCCCCCACCGTCGCCGCGGCGCCCACGATCAAGGCGAAGCCAAAGCCTGTTGTCGAACTCAATCCATACGATCCGGTCGGCATCGGCATCGGCTCGCTACGTTTGACGCCCTTCGTCGAAACTTCGACCGGCTACGACAGCAATCCGGATCGCATTTCCTCAAGCAGCATCCCCGCTCCAACCGGTTCGAAGCTGCTTCGCGCCGACGGCGGATTCAAGCTTCGCTCCGACTGGGAGCGCGACAGTCTCCAGGCCGATCTGCGCCTCGGCTATGTCGACTATCTCGACTACGAACAGGCGAGCCGCCCGGACGGCGCCGGAAGTTTCGTCGGCCGCTACGACGTGACGCGCGACACCGCCATCGACGTGCTCGGGCACTTCAACCTCGATACGCAGCGCCCCGGCGCGCCGGCGATTTCGTCGGGATCGGCGGGCGTCACCGTGACCAACCGTCCCGTCATAGTCTCCGTCGGAACCGCCGCCGGCGTCACCGAGAAATTCAACCGCTTGGAAGTATCGCTACGCGGCGCCTTCGACCGCACGATGTACCAGGACGCCTATTATTCCGACGGCTCGACGCTCAATCTCGCGAGCACGGATTTCGACGACTACGGAGTCATCGGCCGGGTCGCCTATGAAATCTCGCCAAATCTAAAGCCCTTCGTCGAGGGAACTTACGACACGCGCGTGCATGACTCGCCAGTCGATCCCTATGGCTACTATCGCGACAGCAATGGACTCGCGTTGCGCGCCGGCGCGGAGGTGAAGATCAGCGATCTCCTGCATGGCCAGGCCTCGGGCGGCTACGCCGAGCGCGACTACCAGGACGTGCGCCTGCCGCAATTGCGCGGGCCGACCGTCGACGCCGTGCTGATCTACACGCCCACGCCGCTGACAACGCTGACGCTACGCGGCGCGACGACGCTCAACGAGACGACTCTGGCCGGCGCTTCCGGCGCGATTTCGCGCACGATCGCCGCGGAACTGTCGCACAACCTGCTCCGCAATCTGACCGTGACGGCGCTCGGAACCTATTTCAACAACCAGTATCAGGGCGTTTCACTGGTGGAAAACGGCTACACCGCCGGCGTGCGGCTCGATTACAAAATCACGCGTTCGATCGCGTTTCACGCCAGCTACTCCCATGAGCGGCTGGGCAGCGACGAAGCGGGAGACGATTACACCGCCAACGTCTTTCTGGTCGGCCTGAGGTTCCAGCAATAGCGTTTTCGCGGGAGGCCTGTTTGGCATGTGGATGATGCTTGTCTTTACGGTGAACAGCCTGCTCAATTTCGTGGTCAGCCTGCTGGTCGCGAAGTTTCTGGGCCCCGCCGAATATGGCCGTTTCGTGTTGGCGCTGTCGGCCTCGGTGGTCATTCAACTGCTGTTGTTCGACTGGCTGCGATTCGCGGCGACGAGATTTTACTCCGAGCGCGACCGGCTCCAGCACCCGAACGTACGCGCGACGTTCGACGCAGCCTTCGGTTGGATCGCCTTCGCGGCGAGCCTCGCGGCATTTGGCGTCTATGCATCGGGCCTCGATCTGCCGCTGTCGCCCGATTTGGCCGCGCTCGCCATCGGCGTTTCGATCTCCAACGGACTGTTCGATTTCGCCTGCGCCTTGCTGCGCGCGCGCTTTCTCGACAAGTCCTATGGTTTGCTCGTCGTCGCCAAGAACGTGCTCGCCTTCACGCTCACGGTCGGCGGCGCATTCTGGTTCGGCTCGGCGCGGGTCGCGATTGTCGGCATGATGGTCAGTGTCCTGGGAGCGCTGTTCGCCGGGCGCGCCGGGCTGATCGATGACGCGGCGCGCGAGGGCCACGCCGAGCGCGCGTTGGGGATGAGATTTTTGGCTTACGGCATGCCGATCATTAGCGCCAACATTGTCTATCAGTCCGTTCCGCTGCTCAATCGCGTGCTGGTCTCGCAATCGCTCGGCTTCGCCGAAGCCGGACAATATTCGCTCGCCTATGAGATCGGCGTTCGCATCGTCGGCGCGATCGGCTCGGCGCTCGACGTGATTTTGTTCCAACTCGCCGTGCTTCACGAAAAGACGACGGGCCCGGGGAGCGCGCGAGCGCAGGTTTCGACCAACATGAGCGTCGTGTTCGCCATCGTCGCGCCGGCGGTGCTCGGCTGCTGGCTGATTCTCCCGAGCTTCCAACATTTGTTCGTTCCCGAGAGTTTTCGCGGCCCCTACGCGCATTATTTCGCGCTGATGGCCCCTGCCCTGGCCGCCTTCGCGCTGATCAACTATGCGATCAACCCCGCCTTTCAGATCGCGCACCGTCTGACGCCGCTGGTTATCGCCGCTCTGGTGGCGGTGATCGCCAATCTCCTCGCCATCGGGCTTTTGGCGCCGACCAGGGACGCCTCGAATTACGCCGTGGCGCAATCGATTTCGAGCCTCGCGGGAATGGCGGCCGTCACGGCAATGTTGTCCTGGCTGAAGCCGATGTGGCCAAAACCGCGCGATATTTTCGGCGCGCTGGCCGGCTGCGCGGCGATGCTCTGCGCCGTTCTGCCGCTACGCGGCATGCCGCCGGGCGCAGCCGCGATGACGGCCCAAATTCTGGTCGGGGGAGCGGTCTACCTCGCGGTGGCGGCGGCCCTGGACATAGCGGGCCTGCGCAGTCTCCTTCGGCCCAAGATCGCCGCGCGGCTCAACCGTTGAGCGGGCGCGATCTCGTGTCGCGCGGGGACGCGACCGCTTCGCAAACCCGCCTAGCCGCGCGTTCCCAATCTCAATTGGATTCAAATCTTCGATAGGGGGTTGGCAAACCGCTCCGACCCTTGCTATATGCCCCCACCTTAGATTTTCCCCGATAGCTCAGCTGGTAGAGCACGCGACTGTTAATCGCTAGGTCGTAGGTTCGAGTCCTACTCGGGGAGCCAATAAATTCAAAAGCTTACGCAAGATTTCTCGGGTGGCTGCCAAGCCCGTTCTCCACACGGGTAGCGGTTTCGCAATCGCCGATGAGGCCGTAATCTTCAATTCGCGTCGACCGGCGACTCGCCGAGGATTCGCTCCAATAGACTTCAGAGCGGAAGAACGAGTTGGTTCCGCGGCTGAAACCTAATTTGCTGACGCTGACGGCGCGAACGTGTCGTGAGGCGATCATTCCACTATTGAGGAGGCGTCCCCAGCGAACCGGTGGCAAGGGCGAGCGTGGCCGCCGCGGCCAACGCCGTGCTGTATGAATCGGTTGCCGCGTTCTTTGCTTGCAGAAGCTGAGTTTCGGCCATTGTGACGTCGGTGATCGATCCTACTCCGCTGCGATAAGCCGCTAGAGCGGCGTCAAACGTTGTCCTGCCGGCGGAGACGACGGATGTCGCGGCGTTGTAGGCGGAGAGGCTGGTGCGCAAGGCGTTATTCGCCAGAACGATCTGCCTGACCGCTTCGTTTCGAGTTCGCGCCAGCGCCAAGCCGGCGCTGTCCGCCTTGGCTTCGGCTTGCTTTAAGATGGCGTCGCGTGTTCCTCCATCGTAGAGAGGAACCGCAACGCCCGCGAACACGGTTGAGCCGAAGCGATTTCCGGAAAGATTTGCGATCGACGCTTGAGTTCCAACTGAAGGAATAGCCGTGACGTCCAATGTTCCGCTGTTATAGGAACCGGTGGCGGCGATAAACACTTTTGGGAGAAAATCGGCTTCCGCCGCGCTAACGATCGCCAGGCTTGCCTTTTGCGCCGCATACGCGGCCAAGATATCCGGTCGCCGGGCGAGCGCATCGGAAATTATTTTCTCGGCGGAACCGGCCATCGCCGGCGACAATTTCCGATCCGAAACATCGGCGATTTTGATCTGCGTCAGAGGCGAAATCCCCATGGCGGAGATCAAGGCCAGATATGTGTTCTGCGCGGCCCCAGTGGCCTGGACCATGACCAATCGAGCCTGGGCCGTGGCTTGACGGGCCTGAGCCACTTCGATCGTCGTTCCGATACCCTTGTTCATTCGAGCCTCGGCCGCCGCCTGCACCGAACCAGCATTCTTCAGCGACTGCGCGGCGGCGCCAACGCGCGCGCGAGCCGCCGCATTTGCATAAAAGGCCAAACTAACGTCGTGGATCAGTTGCTGATGAGCCGCGGTAAAGCCGATATTCGAAATGACGGACGCTTGGTTCGCCGCTTCGACGATCGCCGCTCGCTGTCCAAAATCGAATAGGAGCCATTGGAACGACAATGTGGAAATCGTGCCCCGCGCAGTCTCGTTTATCTCCGCGGGTCCCAGCGGCCCGCTATTTTGGCTTTGGCTAAATTGCCACCCGCCGATCGCCGCGGCGGTCAGCCTTGGCAGATAAGTGCTTTTTGCAATGCCCGCGGCCAGCGCGACCTCTCGCGCATTGTTCCAAGCGGTGCGGGTCAGGGGATTGTTGGACTGCGCTATGTCGATCAGTTCCGCCAGCGAATATGTTCGACCGCGATCGAGCGCCAAGGGAGCTGGAACGTCGGCAAGCTCGGAGTTGGCGGGAAGGACATAGGTCGCTTTGCTCGACTCCTCCGGCGACGCCTTTGCCTCGGGTATGATCTCGCCGCCAGCGCTCGTGGCTGGCGTCCAAGGGCGATCGGGTCGATCCGGCGCCATTTCCAACGCGGTGGTGGCGCAGCCCGTGAGCAACCCGCACAAAACCGCCAGCAGGATGCGTCCGCTAGGCTGACGCATAATTGACCTTCCGATTGTTCTCACCTTCGCGTCCGAATGCATCCTCTAGGTTGTTCAGATGCCTGTCGATTGCATTTTGGAACGGCGGTTGCTCCGACTCAACGCGTTCATTCGAGGCGCTATCAGAGCCCACACAGCCATCGATCTCGGAGGATGTTGCTGTTTTTTCGTCAGCATCAAGACTGACGGCTATCCTGTCAAGGCGGGCGGCGATTTTGGCGGAGAAGCGAGGCGCCGCGCGCGCGGTCAATAAAAGCGGTCCAAAAAGCGCGCCAATTTCTTGAGCGGCGCGCCGGTAAGTTCCTATCCACTGATCGCTGTGGCGAACCGAAGGCGGTTCGTAGAGGGCAAGATCCAGGTCTTGCTCCGCGCTTGCCAACATTTCCTGAGCCTGCGGCGCCAAAGCATCACGTTCAAGCCGGCTGCTCACGGTCAATAGGTCCCTGAAGTTCCGCAACAGAGCGGCGAGGGTCACATCGACACGCTTGCCGATGCTCACGGGCCAGATGTTGGTGAACACAAGATAGACCACGATATTGCCAATCAAAATGCCGATAACTCGATCCCTGGCCGTCACCATATCGAAGGATGGCCCCGAGCCCTGGATGACACAAAGGAAGAATGCGAAGGCCATCTGAAACCCCGCATAGGCGATGCGTGGGCTTCCAACCGCGAACCATGCCGACGCGAATGCGCCGACGAATACGACCGTCATTAGATCCCCGATAGAGGTAGTGTAGGGAATTATATACACGATCGCGGCGATGCCGGACGCCGCCCCGATAAGGCAGCCCAAGATGCGGAGCGTGAGTTTTTCAATGGTTTCGGCGGCCGTGCCGAGCGACACGATATAACAGGTGATCAAGCAAGTATGAATACCCGGCCAGTCAAGCAACGAATAGAGCACAAAGGCTTATCCCTCAGCTTCCGGGCCTACCAAATAGGGTGACAAGCGTCGCTTCGGCCGGTAAGAACAAAGCAGGAACTATTCTGCCGCCGAGGCCCGCCATGCCAGATTTTCCGAGTTCCCTCACCGACTTCCAACATCGCTTTCCCGACGAGGCCGCCTGCGCCGCTTGGCTGTTCGAGGCCCGCTGGCCGGCGGGCTTTCGCTGCCCGGCCTGCGCCCACGAAAAGGGTTGGCCGCACGGCGGCAAGCGCTTCACCTTTGAGTGCGCCGCCTGCGGCAAACAGACCTCGGTCACGGCGGGGACGATCCTGCATGGCTCGAAGCTGTCGCTGAGCATCTGGTTCTGGGCGGCCTATCTCATGGCCACGCATTCCAACGGCATTTCGGCGCTGCAACTCCAGAGCCAACTCGGCCTCGGCTCCTACAAGTCGGCGTGGCTGCTGTGCGCCAAATTGCGCCGGGCCATGGTCGCGCCCAGCCGCGCGCTGCTGTCCGGCATCGCCGAAGTCGACGAGACCGAACTCCCCTTGCGCGCCAAGGACGATCCGGTCACAGGCGGCGGCGGTCGCAGCGGACAAGGCAAAATGCTCGTCGCCGGCGCGGTCGAGGTCGCCGATGGCGGCCCGGGACGCATTCGTCTCGCGAAAATCCCCGACTTCTCCGCCAAATCGCTGCACGGCTTCGTCGCCGCGAACATGTCGCCCGGCGCGACGATCAAAACCGACGGATGGTCCGCCTATCCGGGTGCGCCGGGCGTCGCTCACGACCCGCATGTCATCGGCAAAATGGCCGCGCATGTGGTGTTGCCCTGGGTTCACCGCGTCTTCGCGAATGTGAAGACTTGGGCGCTCGGC
>JBAWEN010000086.1:0-14312 GCA_049591215.1 Methylocystis sp.
ATCACTCGACGCGGCGCTGGCGCAATTGGAGGCGTCGGCGCGAGCAAACGGTTCCGCGATCGGCTTCGCCAATGCGCAGGGGCCGACGATAGCCCGCCTGGCGCGATTCGTCCGCGAGGTGGAGCGCCGCGGCGTCGCCATCGCGCCGGTTTCGGCGACGCTCGCGCCCGGCGGCGCGACGGCCGCGGCGACTGGAGTCGGCAAATGAACGAGCCGAAATATCGCCCTTGCGTCGGCGTCATGCTGCTGAACGGCGCGGGGCTGGCTTTCGTCGGCCGTCGCCGGCCCAAGGGGCCGCATGACCTCACCAACGAACGCTTCGAATGGCAGATGCCGCAAGGCGGCGTCGACGAGGGCGAGGCGCCGGCGGACGCCGCGCTGCGCGAGCTTTACGAGGAAACCAATGTGCGCAGCGTCGAGATGCTGGCCGAGATCGAGCCTTGGCTGAGCTACGATCTACCGCCTGAGAACGCCAAGCGGTGGAAGGGCAAATATATCGGCCAGACGCAAAAATGGTTCGCGCTGCGTTTCACGGGCGAGGATCGTGAAATCGACATCGCCCGTCCCGCCGGCGGCGCCCATGAGCCGGAATTCGACGAATGGCGCTGGGAGCGCCCGTCGCTGCTGCCGGAGCTGATCGTCCCGTTCAAGCGGCATGTCTATGAGCGCGTCGTGCGCGAATTTGCGCATTTGAGCGTCAAAAATGCGTGACGATGCGCTAAAATGCGCGCGCCTGGCCTCGGTGAATGGCCTCCGCGAGCGGCGTGAAGCAGCCGCCTTCGGCGTGCAGAACCAGCGGCGCGCAAAGTTTTAACGGCGCCTTTGAGCCCTTGACGCCCCGCAACAAAATTCGCGTCGCCGCCTCTCCCTCGCGCGGGGCGATCGGCAAAATCTCAATTCCGCCAATGCGTTGCGTCAACGCCGCGAGGCATGTCGCCAGCGCGTCGGCGCGATGAATCATCGCAAAAATCCCGCCCGGCGCCAACAGCGCGAGGCAGGCGCGCGTCCAGTCTTCGAGCGGCGCGTCGCCGACATGGGCCGACGCTTTTCTCGGATCGGGCGTCACGCGCACGCTACCGCGTTGAAAAAACGGTGGATTCGTCAACACGACCCGCGCCGCCTCGGGCTCCAGTCCGGCGGCGCGGCGCGATTCGGCGTCGAAAAGATCGGCCTCGAAGACCCGCGCCCTCGCGTCGAGGCCGTTGAGCGCGATGTTTTCGCGCGCCAGCTCGCAGGCCTGAAAGTCAAGTTCAATCAGTCCGATAGGTGCGTTTTTGGCCAGCAGCGCCGCGCCAAGGCCCGCGGCCCCGACGCCCGCTCCCACGTCCAGCAGAAGCCCGTTGACCTCGCGCGGCGTAGCGGCGACGAGCAACGCGGCGTCCGTGCCGGCGCGGTGGCCGCCCTGGTCCTGCGCCAGAAGCAGGCGCCCCCCCAAAAATCCGCTGATCCGTTTCGCCATCGTCCTGAAAACTCTCATGCTTGCCCTCGCGGCGCAAGCATGTGACCAATCGCGATATGCGCCGACTTGCCGCCCGCGGCGCAAAGCCTTAAGTTCGCCCGACTAAAGTCGCAGGTCGTTTGAAGGCTGCAGGGGGCTCCGTGGGTATCGTCATTCCGCTCGAAGACAGAGAAAAGAAAACCACGGCTGGTCTCGACAGTCTTCTGGAGCTTATCCGGCCCGACTTAGAGCGGACCAATCAGCTTATTCTTCAACGCACTGGTTCGGATGTGACCACCATTCCCGAGGTGGCCAACCATCTGATTTCGGCGGGCGGCAAACGGTTGCGCCCGATGCTGGTGCTCGCGACCGCCGGGATGTGCGGCTACAAGGGCGACGGCCAGATCAAATTCGCCGCCGGCATCGAATTCATGCACACGGCGACCTTGCTCCACGACGATGTCGTCGATGAAAGCGACATGCGCCGGGGCAAGATCGCGGCGCGCATGCTTTGGGGCAATGAAACCTGCGTGCTGGTCGGTGATTTTTTGCTCGGCCACGCCTTTAAAATGATGGTCGAGCCGGGCGTATTGCCCTGTCTCACCGTGGTGTCGAGCGCCGCCGCGATCATCGCCGAGGGCGAAATCCTCCAGCTCAACGCGGCCAAGGACACGCAAACCACCGAGGACGCCTATATGGCGGTCATCCGTCGCAAGACGGCGGAGCTTTTCGCCGCGGCGGCGGAAGTCGGCGTCATGCTGGCCGGCCGGTCCAAGGCGGATGAGGCCGCCGCGCGCAGCTACGGCATGAATCTCGGCATCGCCTTTCAGTTGATCGACGACGCGCTGGATTACGGCGGCTCGTCCGCCAAGCTCGGCAAAAATGTCGGCGACGATTTTCGCGAGGGCAAGATCACGCTTCCCGTTGTGCTCGCCTTTCGGCGCGGCAGCGAGCAAGAACGCGAATTTTGGCGCCGGACGCTGGAAAAAGGCGAAATCAACGACGGCGATGTCGAAGCCGCCTGCGGCCTGACGAAAAAGCACAAGGCGCTCGACGACACGATCGAGCGCGCCGCCCATTACGGCGCCATCGCGCGCGACGCGATGGAGATTTTCCCGTCCTCGCCCTGGAAAAGCGCTCTGCTGGAAGTGGTCGATTTCTGCATCGAGCGTGTGTACTGAGCGCCCGCGTTTGGCCTGAGACCGTTCATGACCGAGAATTTCGGAGCGCTGACCGTCTCGCTCGACCGCGGCGGAAAGACGGGAGGCGCGCTCGCCGGCCTCACCTTCGTGGTCAAGGAAAATATTGATGTCGAAGGCCATGTGTCGCGCAATGGTGAACCGGCTTTCGCGGCGAGCCATGCGGCGGCGGCTCTAAACGCCCCCGCGGTCGACCGCCTTCTGGCCGCCGGCGCGCGGCTTGTCGGCAAGGCGCACATGGACGAGATGGCCTATAGCCTGCTCGGCGCCAATCATCATTATGGAACCCCAGTCAATCCGGCCGCGCCCGACCGTCATCCCGGCGGATCGTCGTCGGGCTCGGCCGTCGCTGTCGCGGCGGGGCTGGTCGATTTCGCACTCGGCACGGACACGGCGGGCTCCTGTCGCGCGCCGGCGTCTTTTTGCGGAATTTTCGGCTTTCGCCCGTCGCATGGCGCCGTCTCGAGCAATGGCGTCGTCCCGCTCGCGCACTCGCTCGACACGATCGGCTGGTTCGCGCGCGACGCGGCGACGCTGAATAAGGTCGGTTCGGCGCTGCTGCCGGACGATCTCGACACCGCGCCGCTCTCTCGCCCGCTCGTGCTCTCGGAGGCTTTTGTTGCTTGTCCGCCGCGGGAAGCGGAGTTGTCGCGGCCCGTCCTCGACGCGCTGATCAGGGACTTTTCCCCGCGCGAGACTGTCCTCGGCGAAGATTATTTGTCGCAAATGCAAAATCACTTTCGCGATCTTCAGGCGTTCGAGGCGCATCAAGCGCATGGCGCCTGGATCGAGGCCGTCCGTCCCGAGTTTGGCCCCGGCGTCGCCGAGCGTTTCGCCTATGCCGCGAGCGTGACCGCGGAGCAAAAGCGGGCGGCGGATGAATTTCGTGTTCGGGCGCGCGAAATCATTGAGGATTTGCTTGGCGCGGAGGGGTTTTTTGCTCTACCGACGACGCCGTTTTTCGCCCCGCTGCTGGGCGAGAGCGAGCAGGAACTGGCGATAAAGCGCAATCAGATGGTGCGATTGTTTCAGATCGCCAGTTTTTTCGGTCTGCCGCAAGTCAGCCTGCAGCTCGAGACGCCGGCGCCGCCGCTTGGGCTGTCGTTGATCGGCCGGCGCTGGTCCGACCGGGCGCTGCTGGCGCTCGCGGAGCGGCTGGCGCCCCGCTTGCGGACACCCTGACGCTCAGCCGAGCACGACGCAGGCCGCGATAAAATCCTCGCCGTGCAGCACGAAGCGCCGCCAGCCGCGCGACAAGATCGTGGGAGCGGCCTCCTCGTCGAGAATGGAAAAATCCAGGCCGATGGCGATCCTCATAGGATCGCGGGCGAAGCCGAGGCCCAGCGCCTTCAGATAGGCTTCCTTGGCGGTCCAGAGTCGCGGAAAGGCGTCGGCGCGCGCCTCGCCCGTCAGCGTCTCCAACGTATTCCGCTCATTTGGATGCAGCAGGCTCCATGGCGGTTCGATCGCCCACGAGGGTTCGATGTCGACGCCGATGGGCGACTCGGCCATCGCGACGGCGCAAACATCCGCGCGGCCCGAGACCGAGATTCTTAGGGAGGAACTGGGCGCCAGAACCAGCGGCGCGCCGGAGGGCGCATGGCCGATCTCGACGCTTTGCGGCGCGACGCCAAGCCGAGCCGCGACGATCCGTCGGCTCGAGGCGCGGCGGCGCAGAAAAGCGCCGCGCGCGGGATCGCGCGATGGGGCCTCCTGGAGGTCGAGCGGCGTTGGCGCGAGATGATCTTCGCGCAAGGAGAGCGCCACGACCGTCGCGCCTTCCGTCGGCCCGCGAAGTTGCTCGCGCCAGGAGATCTCGTCGCGCCAAGAGATCACGGGCCGCTTCCCGTCGCGCGGCTCAAAAACGCCTTGATGCGAGCCGCGAGCCGATCGCGCACGGCGCGATAGGCGTCCAGCATCGTCTCGCGCGAGCCCCGCGTGGCGGTGGGGTCGGGCGTTGGCCAGTAGATCACCTCGACCGCCATCGCGCGGGTGAATTCCATCGCGCGGTGATGCGCCTCGGGCGACAGCGTGACGATCACGTCGAAGCTCGAGTCTTCGAGATCCTCGAAAGTACGCGGCTTGTGGCGCGTGATGTCGATGCCGATCTCCTCCATCGCGGCCATCGCGAATCCGTCGGGCTCGCCGTGCTTCAAGCCAGCGGAGGCGAAGTAGATTTCGCGGCCGAAATAATGGCGGGCGAGCGCCTCGGCCATCGGCGAGCGCACGGTGTTCAAGGTGCAGGCGAACAGAACGGAGTGCGGGCGGACTCGAGGAGTTTCGACGGGCGCCGGCTGAACTTGCGCCGGCATTGTCAGCCCCTCCAGTGCAGAGCCGTCACCAGCGTGAAAATGCGGCGCGAAGTGCCCATGTCGATCTCGATCTTGCCCTTCAGCCGTTCGAGCAGCAGATGGGCGCCTTCGTTGTGCAGTCCGCGTCGGCCCATGTCGATCGCTTCGATGCGGCTTGGCGTCGCGTGCCGGATCGCGGCGTAGTAGGTCTCGCAGATCATGAAATAATCCTTCAGAATGCGTCTGAAGGGCGTCAGCGACAAAATATGCGTCACGACGCTCTTGCCGTCTTCGTCCGTCACGCCGAGGGCGAGCTTGGCGTCGTGCAGAGAGATGTTCAAGGCGTAGGGGCCGCCTTCATGGCCGACAACGCAAAAGCTATTGTCCTCGATCAGGTCATAGATGGCGATGGTGCGCTCATGCTCCTGGTCGGCCGAGCCGCGCCCGATCGAATTTTCGTCGAGCGTGACCCGCGCCAATCGCTTTCGCTCGTCCAGAGCCACCTTTTACGCTCCGAGCGAATTGAGGCGGATCGAGACGGACCGCGCATGCGCCTGCAATCCTTCGGCCTCGCCCAGCGTCACCGCGGCGCCGCCGATCGCGCGCAGCGAGGCAGCGTCGCATTTCAGGATCGAGGTGCGCTTGACGAAATCGAGCACGCCGAGCCCCGAGGAGAACCGCGCCGAACGGGCCGTGGGCAGCACATGGTTGGAGCCGCCGACATAATCGCCGACCGCCTCCGGCGTATAGGCGCCAATGAAGATCGCCCCGGCGTTTTTCACCCGCGCGGCCAGATCCTCGGCGTCCTCGCTGATGATTTCGAGATGTTCGGCGGCGATGCGGTCGGCGAGCGGCAGCGCGTCGGCCAACGTCTTCGTCACGATCACGGCGCCGTAATCGCGCCAGGACGCGCCCGCGATCTCCTTGCGCGACAGAGTGGTCAAATGCCGCTCCACGGCGGCGACCACGGCGTCGGCGAGCCCAGCGTCGTCGGTGATGAGGATCGACTGCGCGGATTCGTCATGCTCGGCCTGCGCCAGGAGGTCGGCGGCGATCCAGTCGGGATTGGCGGTTTTGTCGGCGATGACCAGCACCTCCGAGGGGCCGGCGATCATGTCGATGCCGACCTTGCCGAACACGCGGCGCTTGGCGGCGGCCACCCAGGCGTTGCCGGGGCCGACGATCTTGGCGACGGGCGCGATGGTCTTGGTGCCATAGGCGAGGGCGGCCACGGCCTGCGCCCCGCCGACGCGGTAGATTTCCGTGATGCCGGAGCGCCGGGCGGCGGCCAGCACCAGAGGTTCGACATGGCCGCCCGGAGTCGGCACGACCATCACGATGCGCGGGACGCCGGCGACTTTGGCGGGCGCGACATTCATCAGCACCGATGAGGGATAGGCCGCCGTCCCGCCGGGGACATAGAGCCCGACCGACTCGATCGGCGTCCAGCGCCAACCGAGCTCGACGCCGGCCTCGTCGGTGAAGCGCAGGTCGCTCGGGCGCTGGCGCTCGTGAAATACGGTGATGCGCTCCAGCGCGAGATCGAGCGCGGCGAGCTGCTCGCGCGAGCATTTGGCCTCCGCCGCGGCGATCTCGGCGGCGGAGACGGCGATGCCGGTCTTGGCGAGATCTATCCGGTCGAACTGGCGCGAATAATCGATCAGCGCCTCATCGCCGCGCGCGATGACGTCCTCGATGATCTTGCGGACGGTGTGGTCCACGTCGGGCGAGGATTCACGCTTCATCGACAGAAGCGCCGCGAAACGATCCCCAAAGTCGGCCGCCGACGCATCCAAACGCAAAGTCATGTCCATCTCCAGCTGGAAGTTCCAGCTGTCATGACCCCGCGCCGCCGCCTTCGTCAAGTTTATGCGTCGGACAGGATGAAACCGGCCAACGCGGGCCAAGGTCGCAAAGCTGCGCCTCGATGCAGTCCACATCCAGCAAAATCGTGGCGCCGCCGGCGAATACAAGGCGGATGCGGCCCTCAGGCGCCGTCGCGCCTGGCTCGAAGACGAGGGCCAGCAGCTCCAGCACGCCGTCCGGCCGGTCGCGCGCGACGCCGGCGTAGCGCACGCCGCGCACCATCTCGAAATGCAGCCCCGAGAGGCAACGCTCCAGACGTCCTCCTGGCTGCGCGGTCCAGTCGAAACGCGAGGCGACCAGCGCGAAACGCTTCATTCGTGGAAGATAGGCGAGATCGCCGACTCGCAACAGCGCGTCCTGAACATGCGCCGAGACCAAGGCGAGATCCTCGGCGTCGAGCGCGAGTAGGCGCAAGGGCTGCGTCGGCGCGGCGGGCTTGGGCGAATCCATGCGTGATCTCCTTGCCCTCTGGATCTGGCGATTGCCGCGCCCCGGCGCAACCCTTGGTTTCGCGCTTGCGGATCGGCGCCAAAAGGACGCATGCTGTGAACGCGGCGTGGCGAGCGCGGGGAAGACTATGCACAGCGATCCGAGGTTTTGGGCGGTCGTCTTGGCGTTCTGGATCGGCTTTTTTCTGTCGGTCGTGAATATCGCCACGAAGATCGATCTGTTCATGCGATTGTCGGGATAGCCTTTCGTTTTTCGCGCCGCTCTTGCTCGCGGTCCCCGCTTGCTTCAATTTACGGTCTTGTCCCCCGAATCGAAGGCGCCGCTAATTTATGACCTCATGGACACAGGCGCAGGATCAGGCGCTCAAGGCCGTGGCGCGATGGCTGGCGACGAAGGACGGTCCGCAATTGTTTCGCCTGTTCGGCTTCGCCGGAACCGGCAAATCGACGCTGGCGCGCCACCTCGCGGAGAATGTCGAGGGCCTCGTGGTGTTCGCCGCCTTCACCGGCAAGGCGGCGCTGGTGATGCGCTCCAAGGGCTGCGTCGACGCGCGCACGATCCACAGCCTGATCTATCGCGCCACCGACACCGAAACCGAGGAACCGAGCTTCGAGCTAAACGACGAAAGCGACGCGACGCGCGCGAAGCTGATCGTCATCGACGAATGTTCGATGGTCGACGAGGAGCTTGGCCGCGATCTTCTGTCATTTGGCCGCAAGGTGCTGGTGCTCGGCGATCCCGCTCAACTGCCGCCGGTCAAGGGCGGCGGGTTCTTCACCGAAGCCGAGCCGGACGTGATGTTGACCGAGGTGCACCGCCAGGCCGCCGACAATCCGATCATCCGCATGTCCATGGCGATTCGCGAGGGCGGGCAGATCGCGCGTGGAATCTATGGCGAGAGCCAGGTGGTCGGACGGGATGGGCTGGAGCCTTCGCTCGTCACCGCCGCCGATCAGGTGCTGGTCGGCATGAACAAGACGCGTCGCGCCTACAATAAGCGATTGCGCGAATTGCGCGGCTTTTCCGGCGATCTCCCGCAATCGGGCGAAAAGCTGGTGTGCCTGCGCAACAATCGCAAAAAAGGACTGCTCAATGGCGGGCTGTTCACGGTCAAGAGCACGGGCGCGCTGCGGCGCGGCAAGGTGCGCATGCTGGTGATCCCCGAGGAAAGCGACGGCAAGATTCAGCGCGTCGGCGTGATTCCCCAGTTTTTCGAGGGCTCCGACGGCGAGATACCCTATGCGTTGCGCAAGGATTCGGACGAATTCGATTACGGCTACGCCCTCACCGTGCATAAGGCGCAAGGCTCGCAGTGGGACGATGTGGTGCTGTTCGACGAATCCTTCGCCTTCCGCGAACATCGCGCGCGGTGGCTTTACACGGGCGTCACGCGCGCCGCGCGGCGGTTGACGCTGGTTATGTGAAGGCGTTTCGCCCGCTCTCGAAGGCAGTCAACGCGACCAGGCGCTAATCGCGTCGTTGAAGACGCGCTCGCCGGAGGCGCCTTTTTCCAGATTGACCGTCGCCAGACGGCCGTCGGAGAGTTGCATCGGCAGATCGATCACGCCCGGCGTGCGCAGGAGAGCGAGATTGCGCGATTCGCTGTCGCCGCGCATGAGTCCGATCAAGAAATTATTGTCGGCGATCGGCATCTGCATGCCCAGCAGTTTCTCGCCCGATTGCGCCTCCGGCCTGCGGATGCGCAGCACATCTATCGCCTTGACGCCACTCGGCTCGGCGCCGGGGGCGAGTTTGAACGAGATGTTTATCGTGTGCGACATTGACAGGGCCGCGTCCAGGTTCTTCTGGATGACGAGCGTCGCCTTGGTCTTGGCGTCGGGGAAATCGATATCGGCGCGAATCGCCGATTTCAAGGGCTCGCCATCGTCGCCGCCAACATTTTCGAGCCGCCAGACGACCG
The DNA here is from genome assembly GCA_049591215.1 of Methylocystis sp. Lineage (GTDB taxonomy): Bacteria > Pseudomonadota > Alphaproteobacteria > Rhizobiales > Beijerinckiaceae > Methylocystis. The sequence continues at coordinate 9,166 of JBAWEN010000086.1, forward strand.
TGCCGTTATAGGCGTGTTCGACCTTATCGGGTGTTTGCCGCGCCGCGATGACCAGTTGCGCCTTTTGCGCGACGGGCACGGCCGGCCCGCCGCCGTCGCTCTGATCGTCGCCGCCGGCGCGCGCCGAATATTTGCCTTTTTCAACCGACTGGCCGGCGCCTTCTTCCGGTTTTAGCTTGGCGAGATCCTCGGGCCGTTCACGAAAATGCAGCGCGGCCAAGGCGACGGCGCCGACAAGGACGACGAGAACGGCGACAATGCCGACAATCCGCCGCGTTCGGTTCGACGCTTCCGGCGGCGGCAGCGGGGCGGCGGGCCGCTGCTGGTCCCGCGACGGGGGAGCCGATTCGTTTTTAGGCTCCCGCTTGGGCTCGGGCGGCGCGTGGGGAACAGCGGTCGGCGCGCTCGCTGGCTTGGCCTCGCTCGCGGCTTCAGTCTCCAGCCGAGCGATCGCCTCGTCTAGCGCGCGGCCTTCGGTTTGGATGACCGGCTCCGCCACGGGAGGCTGGATCGCCCGCAACTGATTGAACAAGGCCTTGCGGGCGAGTTCATAGACCGCTTGACGGCCTTGAGCGGTCGAATCCGCGAGCGGGCCTATCTTGCGGGCAAGAAGCGAATAATAATCAGCCATGCCATGCAAACACCATTTTGCGCGCCCGTCGTCAACCTCGCGGGCTGCTTAGCTTCGGATTTCGCCTCGTCAATCCTGAAACGGATTGTGCACGAGAATGGTGTCGTCGCGCTCAGGACTGGTCGACAACAGCGCCACTGGCGCTTCGATCAGTTCTTCGATCCGTCGAACGTATTTGATCGCCTGCGCGGGAAGATCGACCCAGGATCTCGCGCCCCCGGTCGAGCCTTTCCAGCCCTCGATCGACTCATAGACCGGCTGGACGCGCGCCTGAGCGGATTGTGACGCCGGAAGGCGGTCGAGGCGGAAACCATCGAGAAGATAATGCGTGCAAATATTGATCTCGTCGAAACCGTCGAGAATATCAAGCTTGGTCAGCGCGATTCCGTTGATCCCCGATGTTTTGATCGCCTGCCTCGTCAATACGGCGTCGAACCAGCCGCAGCGGCGCCTCCGGCCAGTGTTGGTGCCGAACTCCCGCCCGCGATCGCCGATCAACTGGCCGATCGAATCATGCAATTCGCTGGGAAATGGGCCGCCGCCGACCCGGGTCGTATAGGCCTTGGCGATGCCGAGAACGTAGCCGATCGCGCCGGGTCCAAGCCCCGAGCCGCTGGCGGCGCTGGCCGCGACGGTATTAGAGGAGGTGACATAAGGATAGGTGCCGTGATCGACATCGAGCAGCACCCCCTGCGCGCCTTCAAACAGGATGCGTTTGCCGGCGCGGCGTTCATTGTCCAGCAGTTCCCAAACCACGTCCATGAAAGGCAGGACACGCGGCGCGACGCTAAGCAACTCGTCTCGCAGCGCCGCCGGAGAAATTTCAGCGAGCCCTAGTCCGCGTCTCAGCGGATTGTGATGGGCGAGCACGCGCGCGATCTTGTCGTCCAGCGCGTCTGGCTCGGCGAGGTCCATCAGACGTATCGAGCGCCGCCCCACCTTGTCTTCATAGGCGGGGCCGATCCCGCGCTTGGTGGTGCCGATCTTGATCCCTTCGCCCGACGATTCCTCGCGGTGGGCGTCGAGTTCCCGATGCAGCGACAAAATAAGCGGCGCGTTTTCGGCGATCTTGAGATTAGCCGGCGATATCGCGACGCCCTCTTGGCGCAGGCGCTCGATCTCGCCCACGAGAAAATGCGGGTCGACGACGACGCCATTGCCAATGATCGATAATTTCCCCGGCCGGACGATGCCCGACGGAAGCAGCGCTAGCTTATAGGTCTTGCCGTCGACGACAAGCGTGTGTCCGGCGTTGTGTCCGCCCTGAAACCGCACCACGACGTCAGCCTCGAGCGAGAGCCAATCGACGATCTTGCCCTTGCCCTCGTCGCCCCATTGGGCGCCGATCACCGCCACATTCGCCATGGCCTTTATATCTTTTCCGTTAGCGCGCCATCCGGCGCCGGCGGCGGCCGAACTGGCGCGAGAGATCCCGTTTCGCGCGGCCGGAGACTGCCCCCATGGCGCGACGAAACCGAACCCGCTCGCCAAAAAAAAGCCCCGGCGGTAACGCCAGGGCTCGTTACCACAATCTCTTAGCGCATGGCGTCCAAAGGGTAAAGACCGGCTTTCACGCTTTTGCGCGATGCCGGTGGAGCTCGTTCCGCGTCGCGATCGGTTGGCGACATGATAATCAAAGCCAGTATCACGTGCCCGTTATATGCGGCGCGGCGACGTTTACGCTTGGCGTCACCTGACACGCACGAGAACTGGACAGAACATTCAAAGAGAAAGCGTGATCATGTCGAGGTTGATCTTGGCTCCTTCAGATCGTTTATCAGCCGCGGCATTTGGCCACGGCGCGCTTCGCCGGAATCTACCTTTGTTCGCGTTGTGTTGCTCCAACGTCCGTTCGCGAGCGCAAGACGAGCGCAAGATCAGGCGTTGGCCACCGCCCATTAATTGACGTTTTTCAAATGTTGCTTGCGCCTCGGGATGGATTGTCGCATTGTTAATTAATGGGCTGCGGCTATTCCAGATGTCCTTCCGCTCGGCCTATGTGTAAGAATCGTAAGGATATCCCGGAGAGATACGAAAATGGCAGTTCAGCGTTCGAGCGGCGAAATCATCAAGATGGTCGCCTGGCTTGTTGGTGCGGTCGCGGTGGTTTTCGGCCTGATTCACTTCGCCCCCATCATCTCGCACGGCGGCTGAACCGGCTTGGCGCGACCCTCCGCTTCCTCGCCATAGGCGACGGAGCGGCAGGCGTGACGATGGTCGCGACTTTCATAGGCGTCGCCCAGCCGCGGTTTCCGAGGCGCCCAAGATTCCAACAACTCCATGCCGCTCGTCGAGCCGCCCGCGCCCCCTTTCGGGGCGGTAGCGGCTCGGCGCGCGGCATATCCACATTCCCCCGGTTTATCCCCGGTGATAAGGATGTCCCGCCGCGATGGTCATGGCGCGGTAGATTTGCTCCGCCGCTAAAATGCGCACGATCTGATGCGGCAGAGTCATGGCGCCAAAGCTAAACACCGCCCGCGCCCGCGCGCGAAGACGCGGATCGAGCCCCTCCGCGCCACCGATCACAAACCATAGGATTTTGCGCCCGGCGTCTCGCTCGCGCGCGATGAATCGGGCGAAATCCAAACTGCTGGCGGCCTCTCCGCGTTCATCGAACGCCGCGACCGTCGCCTCCGGCGTCAACACCGAGAGCAGCGCGTCGCCCTCCGACGTGATTCGCGCGGCGATGTCCCGGACCGGACTTTCGTCGAGTTCGCGCACATCAAGGCCATCGAGGCCCAGATTGCGCATCGTTCCGATTCGCTTGGCGTAGCGCGCGAAAAGCTCGCGCTCGGGGCCGGATTTCATCCGCCCTATGCACAAAATCCCCAAGCGCATCTGGCGCGCCTCTCAAGCCAGACGCATCTCGCGCGGACGGTCGCCGCCCCACATCTTTTCCAGATTGTAGAACTGGCGCACCTCGGGACGGAAAATGTGGACGATTACGTCGCCCGCGTCCACCAGCACCCAGTCGCATTGCTGCAGACCTTCGACGCGGGGGGCGGGAACGCCCGCCGCCTTGCAGGCCTTGATAACCCGATCGGCGATGGCGCCGACATGCACCGTCGAGCGGCCAGTGGCGATGATCATCGTGTCGGCCAGCGCGGTTTTGCCCGCTAGATCGATGGAAACGACTTCTTCAGCCTTGGCTTCGTCGAGGCTGGAAAGAATTTTGTCGGCGATATGATCGGCGCTCAAAACCGCTGCCGCCGAATTAGAGGCGGGCGCCTGGCTAGTGTGTGAAAATGCGCTTGGTGTCAGCGTCGCGGTCCTCGTTATCGCGGGTTTACCCACGAGGACAACATGGAGCGATTTGCTTTGGATTGCAACCGCATCCGACTGGAAAGTTCGCCCAGTTTTTCGCCGCGCGAGACTTGGGGTGATGCTTGGCGCGAGACTCGGCGAAAAAAAAGCCCGGCGATTTCGCCGGGTTTAGGCAGTTAGGGCCCATCGAGAGGTGGGAGGAACCTCCAAGCCGTAACGAACGAATCTTAATTGATTCGGCGCGAAAAGCCTTGCACTTAATTTCATGAGACTGCCCGCGAGAGGTCCGAGACACCGGCCGCAAAGCCGCGTCGAAGCTGAAGTCCCGCCGCGCTCGCGAAATAGTGATAGAAATTCCAGCGACTTAAAACGCGAGGCGGAGCATGCGCGCGCCGCGTGACGAAAATGTCACAATGCACAACTTTTTGCGGCGGCGCCGCCGCGCAACGTCACGGTTAAGGCGTAAGTACGATTGATCCGACGGTTTGGCGTGCTTCCAGCGCGGCGTGCACCTTGGCCGCTTCCGCCAGCGGGAAGCTCGCGGCGACGTCCAGATTCAAATGTCCGCGCTTAATAGCGTGCTCCAAATCCTCGATCATATCCTCGTAAACGCGCCGGTCCGCGATATGAGTGAAAAGCGAGGGACGCGCGGCGTAAAGCGACTTTTGCGCGAGAAGGCCGAGATCGAAGGCCGCCACCGGCCCCGACGCCGAGCCAAAGCTCACGAACATGCCGAATGGAGCGAGGCAATCCAGCGACGCGGGAAAGGTCGCGGCGCCGACCCCGTCATAGACGACGTCGCACAGACGCCCCTTGGTGATCTCCCGGACGCGCTGGACGAAATCCTCCTCGCGGTAGAGAATCACATGCTTGGCGCCGGCGTGATGAGCGATCTCGGCCTTCTCCTGGCTTCCCACCGTGGCGATCACTTTGGCGCCGAGGGCGCTCGCCCACTGGCAAAGGAGTTGGCCGACGCCGCCAGCGCCCGCGTGCACGAGCACGCGATGCCCTTTTTTCACGCGAAATGTGCGGCGCAGGAGATATTGCGCGGTGAGGCCCTTCAGCATCATCACGGCGCCGGTCGCGTAGCTAAAGGATTTAGGCAGATGCACGAGCGACGCCGCCGAGATGTTGCGCGCCTCGCTATAGCCGCCGAGCGCGCCGACATAGGCCACGCGGTCGCCGGGCCGAAACTCCTCGACGCCCTCGCCGACGGCGATCACCTCGCCGGCCCCTTCATGGCCGGGCACGA
>JBAWEN010000087.1:0-4209 GCA_049591215.1 Methylocystis sp.
GGCGTGAAACAAGCGCCGCCAATCGCTTTATTTCCAAAAACGGCCGCGCGTTCACGCTCGTGGTTGACGCGAGACGCTTTTGCAATATTTACGCGCGGAGCGACAATTACCACGAGGTGGCGCCATGAAAGCGACTCAGGTTCTGAGCGATCTCGGCCAAAGCCTCTGGCTTGACAACCTCACGCGCGGCATGTTGAGGACGGGCCTTCTCCGGCGCTACATTGACGAGCTGTCGGTTACTGGCCTGACCTCCAACCCGACGATCTTCGATCACGCGATCAGAAACGGCAATGATTTCGATGACGAAATCAAAACCAAGCTCGCGGAAGGCAAGTCCGGCGAAAAATTATTTTTTGAATTGGCGCTGGAGGATCTTAAACAGGCCGCGGACCTGTTCCGGCCTGTCCATGACCGAACAAACGGCGTCGACGGCTGGGTTTCGCTGGAAGTCTCGCCTTTGCTCGCGCACGACTCCAAGGCGACGATCGCCCAGGCCAAGGAGCTGCACGCGTCGGCTCGACGACCCAATTTGCTGATCAAGATTCCCGGCACCAAAGAGGGATTGCCGGCGATCGAAGAGGCGATCTTCGCCGGCATACCGGTCAATGTCACTTTGTTGTTCTCCGACGATCAATATCTCGCGGCCGCCGACGCGTTCATGCGGGGTGTCGAACGCCGCATCGAAGCGGGATTGAACCCCGAAGTCGGCTCGGTGGCCTCGATTTTCATTAGCCGCTGGGACGTCGCGGTGGCCGGGAAGATTCCAGAGGCGCTCAACAACCAGCTTGGCGTCGCCGTCGCCAAACGCGCGTACAAGGCCTATCTCCGTTTGCTGAGTTCGCCCAGATGGATGCGCGCCTACAACGCCGGCGCGCGCCCGCAACGCCTTTTGTGGGCCAGCACCGGAACCAAGGATCCAAAGGCTTCGGATGTCCTCTACGTCAAGGCGCTGGCCGCGCCGTTCACCGTGAACACCATGCCCGAGGGCACGTTGAAGGCGCTCGCCGAACACGGCGCCATTGGCGCGACAATGCCGGCGGATGGCGGCGATTGCGAAGACCTTCTCGCGTGGTTCGCCGAGGCCGGGATCGATGTGCGCGCGCTGTCGATCCAGCTTCAGGAGGAAGGCGCGAAATCCTTCACCAATTCGTGGAGCGACCTGATGAGCGTGGTTGGGTCCAAATCCGCGCTTCTCAAACGAGCGAGCTAGCCCGATGCGCGCGAATTCACTGCTCGCCGGCGAGGAGAGAACGCGACGCGACGACATCGCGATCGCGTCCTCGGTGAAAAGCGTGCTGGTCGTCGATGTGGGCGGAAGCTCGATCAAGATTCTCGCGACCGGCCAGACCGAGCGGCGATCATTTTCATCCGGGCCGACGCTGACGCCCGTCCGGATGATCTCAGAGGTCAAGAAGCTCGCTGAAGATTGGGACTATGAGGCCGTGTCGATCGGCTATCCCGGCCCCGTCGTCGACGGCAAGCCGATCGCGGAGCCCTACAACTTGGGGCGCGGGTGGGTAGGTTTCGATTTTGCGGAAGCATTTGGCCGCCCGGTGAAAATCGTCAACGACGCCGCCATGCAGGCGTTGGGAAGCTACCGGGGCGGCAAGATGCTTTTTCTGGGCGTCGGGACCGGGCTTGGATCGACCATCATCGTTGATGGCGTCGTGGAGCCCATGGAGCTTGGCCACCTGCCTTACAAGAAACGCACCTACGAGGATTACGTGGGCCGGGCGGGGCTGATGCGCCACGGCAAAAAGCGTTGGCGGAGCGACGTCGCCGACGTCGTGGCGCGCCTCGTCGCGGCATTGGAGCCCGACGAAACCGTGCTCGGCGGGGGCAATGCGAAGAAGCTCGAAACTCTGCCGCCGAATTGTCGGGCGGGCGATAACGCCAACGCCTTTCGCGGCGGATTTAAGCTGTGGGAAGCGGCGCCGCTCTCCCGCGAACCGGGGTTCGTCCGAAACGAGGCTCGTGGAGGATCGGAAAGCGCGCCGCGACCGACCGCGAAAGCGGACACATTCTCCAGGCCCTCGATGAGCAAGGACGCGGCGTGGCGCGCGCTCGAAGCTCATCGCGCGAGCATTAGCGGCCAATGCCTGCGAGACCTGTTCAGCGACGATCCGACGCGCGGCGAGCGGATGACGGCGGAGGCCGCCGGCGTCTTCCTGGATTACTCAAAAAATCGCATTAACGACGAGACGCTAAAACTGCTCGTCGACCTCGCCGAACAATCCGGACTGCGCGCCAAGATCGAGGCGATGTTTCGGGGCGAGAAAATCAACGCGACGGAAAATCGCGCCGTCCTGCATGTCGCCCTTCGCGCTCCAAAAGGCGCGACCATAATCGTCGATGGCGTGAACGTCGTGACGCAGGTCCACGCCGTGCTCGACAAGATGGCTGACTTCGCTCAGCGCGTCCGAAGCGGTCAGTGGAAAGGCCACGGAGGCGAACGCATCCGCAACATCGTCAATATTGGCATCGGCGGCTCCGACCTCGGGCCGGTCATGGCGTATGAAGCGCTCAAATATTACAGCGACCGCGCTATGACGTTTCGATTTGTCTCGAACGTCGATAGCAGCGATTTCGTGGAGGCGACAAGGGATCTCGATCCGGCGGAAACGCTGTTCATCATCTGCTCGAAGACCTTCACGACACTGGAGACGATGACCAACGCCAAAAGCGCGCGCGATTGGTCGCTTCGCGGCCTTGGAGGCGACGCCAAGGCTGTCGCCAAACATTTCGTCGCTGTTTCGACGAACGCCGAAAAAGTCGCGGAGTTTGGCGTCGACCCCGTGAACATGTTCGAGTTTTGGGACTGGGTCGGCGGCCGCTATTCAATGGATTCCGCGATTGGGCTCTCAACCATGCTGGCCATTGGCCCGGATCATTTCCGCGCAATGCTGGAGGGCTTCCGGGCGATCGACGAGCACTTCCTCACGGCGCCGTTCGAGCGCAACTTGCCGGCGCTCCTTGGCCTTCTCGGCGTCTGGAATAACAACTTTTGCGGCGCGCAAACCGTCGCGGTGCTGCCCTACGATCAGTACCTAAAACGCTTCCCCGCTTATCTCCAGCAGTTGACGATGGAGAGCAACGGCAAGCATGTGAGACTCGATGGGACGCCGGTGAAAACTGACACCGGCCCGATCTATTGGGGCGAGCCCGGAACCAACGGCCAGCACTCCTTCTATCAGTTGATCCATCAGGGTTCCCGGCTCATTCCTTGTGATTTCATAACTTTCGGACAGGCGCTCAATCCACTCGGCCGGCATCACGAAATGCTGCTCGCGAACGTCGTGGCGCAGGCCGAGGCGCTCGCCTTCGGGAAAACGCGCGAGCAAGTCGAGGCGGAGGGCACGCCTGAGTGGCTTGTTCCGCACCGAGTTTTCGAAGGCGATCGTCCCTCCAACACCATCCTGATGGATCGACTGACCCCGGCGGCGCTGGGGAAGTTGGTCGCGCTCTATGAACACAACGTGTTCACCCAGGGCGTCATGTGGGACATCGACTCCTTCGATCAGTGGGGCGTCGAACTCGGCAAGGCTTTGGCCCAGCGCATCATCCCCGAGCTGGAGAGCAAGACGGAGCCAAGGCTCGGTCATGACAGCTCGACCAACAACCTGATCCGCCGTTTCCGTCAGCTCAAAGGCGCAACGTGACGATTGCCGCGGTGAAACTCGCTCCGTCGATCCTCGCGGCGGATTTCGCGCATCTTGGCGATCAGGTCCTGGAGGCTGAGCGCGCCGGCGCGGACCGCTTCCACGTGGACGTGATGGACGGGCATTTCGTGCCCAATCTTTCGATGGGGCCGATGATCATCCGTTCATTGCGAAAAGTGACCCGCCTGCCGCTTGAAGCGCATCTGATGATTTCGAATCCGGACGCCTTTGTCGACGAATTCGCGCGCGCCGGCGTCGATTCGTTTCTGGTCCATTGGGAGGGCAACAACAACCTGTCGCGCACCGTGCAAAGCATCAAAGCATTGGGAAAGCTGGTCGGCGTCGCCATTAACCCGGCGACTTCCGCGGCCGTGCTGGAAGAGATCGTGCAAGATCTCGACCAGGTGCTGGTCATGACGGTGAACCCAGGATTCGGACATCAACGCTTCCTTCACGGAACGCTTCCGAAGATCACGCGCGCGCGCCAGATGAGCGACCGATTCAAACCGGGGTGCGGTCTCGAGGTCGACGGAGGGATCGACGCGAACAC
>JBAWEN010000088.1:0-9241 GCA_049591215.1 Methylocystis sp.
TCTGCTCGGGGTCGCTGACGCTGGCCTCCAACCGCAGCAATGGCGAGCGCAGGCCGCCGACCTCGCGGGCGAGACGCAGCGCCGCGCGACGCGTCGGGCCGAGCGTCGCCCGCTCGTCGAGGCCCTGACCACCCATGACGATGCGTTCCTCGATGCGATCGAGCGTCGATGACAGTTCGAAAATCATTCTGCCCAATTCGTCGCACAAATGGCCGACGATGGCCTCGAACAGCTCTAGCGGGGAACTCGCGAGGCGCCCGGCGCCGAGCGCGATTAACGTGGACTCCACCGCGCGGAGGGGGCGCTGACGCGCGCTGACGAGAAACTGTTCGCCGAAGGCGAAACGCAAATAATCCGTCCCGGTCGCCGCCGCGCCGTCGGCGCCGCGCTCGCGATCGAAGAAGGCGCCGCGAACGATGTCGCCGGAGTGCTCGACGAATTGCCTGTCGATCGGTCCCGACAGCGTCTTGCGCGCGTCGTCGTTCAGCACGCTCAGCCGTTTGAGCATGGCGTCCACGTTCGGATCGTCGAGATGCAGATGCAGCCAGACGAAACCTTCGCCGGGCGTCCCGATATGCGCGATGTCGTCGGCGTCGCCGGGCTCGGCGCGCCCCTCGTCGTCGAAGCGCAGCACGAGGGCGCAGCCGGGAGCGGCGTGGAAAGCGGGCTTGAGACGATCGAAACTCATTTTGAGCGATCCCGTTTGGCCAAGATCAGCAGCAGTTTCATAACAGGCGCATGACGGCGCGGCGAGCCCTCGCTCAGCCCTTCTTGCCCTTCTCGGGGCAGGGCGGAAGCGCCTCGTCCAGCACGGCCTGGTCCTGCTCGCCCTCGCGCGCGTCGTAATCGGCGTAGAGCGGCAGCCAGCCGGTCTCGTCGTCCGCGTGGATGAACACGTCGACGGCGATGGGGCCGACCGGAATCTCGGTCCGCCGGCAGGCGAAGGAGCCGGACATGATCATCCTGCCGCGCGTCCTCGCGCCCTCGGTCTTGAAACGCGCGGCCTCCCGCTGCGCGGACCGCGCGGCGCCAAGGCTTCGCGGCGTGAGTTCGACGATCGTCAGAGATGGCGCGCCGCCCAGCGCGGTCAACGAATCGCGGTCGCCCAAATGCGCGGCGCGCTGGAGACGCACCGCGAGTGTATGGGCCTGCGCCTCGTCGCCGCCGTCGCGCCAGTAGCGCACCTCGATGGCGGCGTTTTCCGGGGTCGGCGTCACCCAGTCGGGACCGCGCATCGCGACGCGCAATTGCGCGAGATCCGCCGTGCCGACGTTGAAGTCGCGCAGCTTCCACTGCGTCGAGATCGGCGCGCCGTTGCAAGCGGCGAGCGACAGGAAAAGCGAGAAGAGAAAAACGCGGCGCATGGCGGCTCTCAAGCTGCGAGGCGGCGGAGGAGGCTGGACCGCCTCCGATCTATATCACGAAGAAGCTTCGGCGTTGGTTGGCGATTGGGCGGGGCCATAAGCCCGCCGCGCCACGATATGAATTCAGTTTCTTGAAATCGGGCAAGTGAAGGGCGCGCTTCGGCACGCTGGAGTAAATTCGCGAGATTCTCGACTGTCAGGCGGGCGATATTCTCGAATACCGCCCGCTAGAGACGAAGTAGACCTTCCCCCACAAGTTGAAGAAGGAAGCGCCGTCTCTTCTCCTCCCACTTGCGGGAAACGGTGTTGCGGAGCATGACGCACGAAGGTCGCCGGGAAGCTCCATGCTTTTACGCCATCAATTTCCTACGCCTTTGGCCCGCCGCGGGTGACGCCGACCTTGGCCGGACGCAGCACGCGCTCGCCGATTGAATAGCCGGGTTCGATCACCTGCGCCACCGTGCCGGCCGGCTGGCTTTCATCGGGGATCTCAAACAGCGCCTCATGCTGGTTGGGGTCGAAGCGGGCGCCTTGCGCCTCGATCTTCTTGACGCCGAAACGCGCCAGCCGCGAGAGAAAATCGCGCTCGGTGAGTTCGACGCCCTCGACCAGCGCGGCGACATGCGGCTCCATCGCCGCGCGCGCCTCGGCGGGGAAGCTGTCCAGCGCCCGGCGCAGATTATCGGCGAGCGCGACCGCATCGCGGGCGAAGCTGGCAATTCCGTATGTTTTCGCGTCGGCGACTTCGCGCTCGGTGCGTCGGCGCAGATTCTCCATTTCGGCGAGCGCGCGCAGCAGCCGGTCCTTGACCGCCGCGTGCTCGGCGCGCAACGCTTCAAGCTCGGCCGCGAGATCGCTTCCTTGTGGCGTCGGCTCCTGTGGCGGCACGGCTGGGGCTTCCGTCGGGGCGGTCGTCTCTCGCGGCGTGTCGTTATTGGTCTCATCGTTCATCGTGTAGGTCCATTGTCCTTTGCGCCCCCGATATCAGGGCTGGATCGCGATAAATCAAGTCCGCCCGGGCCTCGCGGGGCGGCTTCCCTGACTCCGCGTTTTTTGTCCGGCCCCGAGAATATTTCCAGCAATTGCCGCTTTATGGTCGCCTGGCGCGACGGCGAGACGATTTTTCCGCCTGTCAAATCCTTGACATAGATCGCGTCCACCGCCCGCTCGCCGAACGTCGTGACATGGGCCGAAACGATATTCAAGTTGAGTTTGGAGATGGCGTTGGTGATCTCGAACAGCAAGCCCTCTCGGTCGAGCCCCGAGATTTCGAGCACCGTGCAATCAAGCGACAGGCTGTTGTCGACGACGACTTCCGGCGCGATCGAGAAAGCGTTGGCCCGCGGCGATTTGGCGCTCCGCGCCTCGATCGCGTCGGCGACCGCCGCCTCGCCGCGCAGCGCCTTCTTGGCGAAGGCGGCGATGCGGTCGCCGCGACGCTGTTCGTCGTCGTCGAACGAGAAAGCGCGCGAACAGACGATGGTGTCGAGCGCCAATCCGTCGGCGGTGGTGAAAATATGCGCGTCGACGATATTGGCGCCGCAGGCCGCGCAGGCGCCGGCGACGGTCGAGAGCAGCCGGCGGTGATCCGGGGCGATCACAGTCAGCTCCGTCGCGCCGCGTTTGTTGTCGAGCGCCACGGCGGCGACGAGCGGCGCGCGCGCGTCGGCGAGTTGGCGCAGCAGCCGTGCGTGATATATCTTATGAGCGAGGTCCATTTTCAGCCAATAGGCGGGATAGTGCCGCTTGGCGTAGCTCTCGAACTCCTCGTCGCTCCAATCCTTCAACGCCGCGCGCAATTGCTCCTTCGCCTCGGTGACGCGGATTCTGCGCTCGACGGCGGAGTGGCCGCCGCCCAGCACGACCTCCGTCTCCCAATAGAGCTGGCGCAGCAATTGCGATTTCCAGGCGTCGAGCACGCCGGGGCCGACCGCGTTGATGTCGCACACGGTCAACACGAACAGCATCTTCAATCGCTCGATGGTCTGCACCACGGAGGCGAATTTCTCGATCGTGCGCGCGTCGGTGAGGTCGCGGCTCTGCGCGACGCTGGACATCAGCAGATGCTGTTCGACCAGCCAGGCGACGGTCTGAGTCTCTCCCGGCGTGAAGCCCAGCCGCGGACATAGCGTCAGCGCCGTCTTCATGCCGGCGATGGAGTGATCCTCCTTGCGGCCCTTGGCGATATCGTGCAGCAGCAGACCGAGATAAAGCACCTTGCGGTTGACGATGGTCGGCAAAATATCGGCGACAAGCGCTTGGTGTTCCGGCAGGCGTCCGGCCTCGAGGTCGCAAAGGCCGCCGACCGCCCGCAGCAGGTGCTCGTCGACCGTGTAGTGATGATACATGTTGAACTGCATCATCGCGACGATGCGTCCGAAATCGGGGATGAAGCGCCCGAGCACGCCGGTTTCGTTCATGCGCCGCAGCACGACCTCGGTGATGTTGCGCGAAAGCAGCAGTTCGAGAAACAGCCGGTTGGCCTCGGGATTGGCGCGTAAATCGGCGTCGATGCGACGCAGATTGCGCGTCACCGCGCGCAAGGCGTCTGGATGCAACGGCAGGCTGAAGCGATCCGCCGTCCAGAACAGGCGGATGATGTTCACCGGATCGCTCGCGAAAGCCGCCTCGTCGCTCACGCTGACGCGGTCGTGGTCGATGGTGAAACCCTCCGGAAGCCCCACCTTGGAGCGGCGCCGCAGCCGCCCGAAAAATCGGTCGAGCATCGCGGGCGGCTTGGCCTGGCGCTCCTCCAGCGCCGCGCAAACGATGGCGGTCAGATCGCCCACGTCCTTGGCGACGAGAAAGTAATGTTTCATGAAGCGTTCAACGCGCGACAGACCGCCGCGGTCGTGATAGCCGAGCCTGGCCGCCAGCACGGGCTGGATGTCGAACGAGAGCCGCTCCTCGGCGCGGCCGGTCGCGAAGTGCAAATGACAGCGCGCCCGCCACAAAAATTCCTCGCAGCGCTCGAACAGGCTGAACTCCGCCGAGGTGAACAGCCCCGCCGCGACCAGCTCCCGCGCCTCGCGGACGTGATAGACATATTTGCCGATCCAGAACAGCGTGTTGAGGTCGCGCAGCCCCCCTTTGCCTTCCTTCACATTGGGTTCGACCAGATAACGCGAGGCGCCGGCCCGCTGCACGCGCGCATTGCGTTCGTCGAGCTTGGCGGTGACGAATTCGCGCGCGTCGGCGCGCACGATTTCGCGGTCGAAGCTCTCGACCAGTTCGTCGAACAACTCCCGGTCGCCGAGAATGAACCGCGCCTCCAGCAGCGTCGTGCGGATGGTCATGTCGCCCTTGGCCTGGCGCAGACATTCGGCGACGGAACGGGTGGCGTGGCCGACCTTCTGCCGCAAATCCCACATCATGTACAGCATTGCCTCGACGACGCTCTCGCCCCAGGGCGTCTGCTTATAGGGCAGCAGAAACAAGAGATCGATATCGGAGCCGGGCGCAAGCGCGCCGCGTCCATAGCCGCCGACCGCGACGAGCGTCAGGCGCTCGCCGAACGTCGGCTTCTCCGTGACGTGAACATGGCTGACCACATAACGGTAGAGCGCGTGGATGACCTCGTCTTCGAGCTCCGACAGAAAGCACGCGCAGGCGAAACCGCGCCCGCCCGCTTCGAGCCTCGCCCTGGCGACGGCGTGGCCCTGATCGAGCGCGGCGCGCAGCATCTCCACGACCCCCGCGCGGCAAAGCTCCGGCGTGGCGGCGCCGTCGCAGGCCTCGACGATGCGCTCCAGCATTTCCGCGCGCAAGGCAACGAGATCGGGGCCGGACGCGTCGAGCGCTCGGAAAACGCGGGCCATGTCACTCAACTCCGGTCACTCCCGTCGCGCAACATTTTGAGTCGCCCCTCCACCTTGTCCATGATCCTCGGCGCCAAATCCGGCCCGCCAATGCTTTTTAGTGCGCGCAGACCCGTTGGCGAGGTGACGTTGATCTCGGTCAGCCAGCCGTCGATCACGTCGATGCCGACGAAAAGCAGGCCCCGCTGCTTGAGATGCGGCCCGAGGCGCGCGCAAATTTCCCGCTCGCGGTCGGAGAGTTCGGTGGCCGCCGCGGCGCCGCCGCGCACCATATTGGAGCGAATATCGTCCTCCGCCGGCACGCGGTTGATCGCGCCGAGCGGCTCCCCGTCGACGAGCAGGATGCGCTTGTCGCCCAACGACACCGCCGGCAGGAAGCGCTGCACCACCCAGGGCTCGCGGAAGATTGTCGAAAACAGATCGAACAGCGAGCCGAAATTCGGATCGCGCCGCGCGACCTTGAACACGCTGGCGCCGCCATGGCCGAACAGCGGCTTCATCACGACTTCGCCATGCTCGGCGCGAAACCGCTCGATCGCCGCGCGGTCGCGGGTGATCAGCGTCGGCGGCATCAAGTCCGCGAACTCCATCACGAACAGTTTTTCCGGAGCGTTGCGCACGCTGGCGGGATCGTTGACGACGAGCGCGCGCGCGGCGACGCGCTCAAGAAAATGCGTCGAGGAGATATAGGCGAGATCGAAGGGCGGGTCTTGCCGCAGCAACACCACGTCGACCTTCGAAAGATCGAGCTGACGCGTCTCGCCGAGTTCGTAATAATGTCCGGGTTCGTCGCGGACGGCGATCTCTTGCGCGCGCGCGGTGACGCCGCCGGCCTCCAGCGACATATGATCGGGCGTATAGAACCACAGCCGATGGCCGCGCCGCGCCGCCTCTAACATTATTGCGAAGGTCGAGTCGCCGGCGAAGTTGATCTTCTCCAAAGGGTCCATCTGGACGGCGACTTCGAGCATGGGCGTCTCCCTGTTCGGCGCCGCTGGCGCCGTTCGCAAACCAAAAGTTGGAGCAGGTTCCCGTTCCAAAGTCTATCGACTTTTTCCAAGCCCCTGCTAGGTACTTTCCGACCCTGGCGTATAATTCGCCACGCGCGGCAAGTATAGCTGCGCTTTGCGATCTTGCGTTTGTCGCGCTTATCGCGGGTTGGACGAATCTCGAGGGAGGTAGAAATGGTGAATAAAATTCTCATGGCTATGTTTGTGACCGCCGCTGTCGCTTTCGCCCCTATCGCCGCCACGGCGCAAACCAACGCCGCGCCGTCCGAGGCCGCGCCGGAAAAAGCTACGCCGACGGAGGGGCGCCACCACCACCATCACCACCACCATCGCCACCACCACCACCACCACCACCACCACCATCATCACCATCATGGATAACACCTGATTCCAGTGACGCGGCCGACGGCGGGCGCTCACTTCGCCGTCGGTTATTCCGTCGCGTTTTTATGGGAGTTGCGCGGCGGCGATCGAGTCGCCGGCGCGTCCGCTGTCCCGCGCGCGGACAAAAGAAGTCCTTATGCCAGCAGCGGCGCGACCAGCCTTTCCAAATTCCGCTCGTAAGCCGGCGCCGAGAAATGCGCGTCGTAATAAGCCCTGGCGGCGCTGGCTTGGCGTCGCGCCTCGCTCCAGGCTTTTTCCCGCGCGGCCGCGCTTAGCGCGCGTGCGAAATCCTCCGGCGCATCGGCGACAACGACGCCCTCCAGCGTTAGCGCCCCGTCCCCCATCCCGCGCAACGCGAGGCACGTCGCGATCAGTGGCAGGCCGCTGGCCATCGCCTCCACGGTCTTGATCGACAGGCCGTGGCCGTCGATCGTCGGAAGCAAAACGAGTCGCGCGCCGGCATAGATCGCGCCGGGATTTTCGACACGGCCGAGAAACCAGTTCTTGTAGCGCTCGAACAGCGCGCCGTCGCGCGACCGCACGCCGGCGTCGACATTGCCGGCGATCTTGACCCTGACGCCTTCGACCCTCGGCGCGATCTCGCGCAAAAACCAGATCACGCTGTCGACATTGGCGGAATTATTGCTCGACACGATCACAATGTCGTCGCCGCCGGGTCCGGTCGGCGCCGGCGGCACGGCGGGATAGAGCAGCGCATGGGTCTTTTCGGGCAGGCTCGCGCGAAATTCGGCCTCCTCGCGCGCGTTGAGATGGATCAGGAGATCGGCCTCGCGCATAAACGCGAGTTCCTGCGCCAGCATCGCCTCAAAACTCACGCGCGGCCTCAGCCAGGGCATATGCTCGTTCATCAGCGCGAACTGGCGGGCCTGGAGATCGTGGCTGTCGAGCAGGATTGTCGCGCCGCCCCGCGAAAGCCGCTTCGCCACGGGCATCAGGAAGAAGTGATTGCAGTGGACGAGATCGAAGGCGAGATTCTCCAGCCCCTTGGAGAGCAGCGCGCGCTCGGCGAGGCCGGAACGGATTACCGCCTGATCGCCATGCAGATAGGGCCACAGCACGTCTTTGAGGAATCGAGGCGACAGCACGGCGCGAAACGGCGCGCCGCCGAAAAAGCGCGGGCCGTCATCGAGTTCCGGCGTCGCGGCGGTGAATTCCCGCCATATCCAGCGCCTCTCCGGCCTGAAGCCCGGATCGCTGCTGACGGCGACCGGAAAAACCTCCGCCCCCAGCGCGCGATAGGCGGCGATCTGGCCGAGCACGACGCGGTAGGTGCCGCAGCTATGCCAGGCCGGATGGACCAGCGCGACGCGCCGTCCTTTGAGCGGGGAGGGGGTGGATTGCGTGGCCATTGGCGACGGTTATAGCGCGGGGAGCCCGGACGAGCGCAATAGGCTAGCGTTCAGGCGCCGATATCCACACCCTTTGGCGTCGCCGGCGCATCCTTCGCCCGCTTTCCCGCCGCGCCAAAACGGTTCCATGCCATTTCGTGGCCCAAATAAACAAACGGGCCGACCACGAAGCCGAACGCCGTCAACATCGCCGCCCGCGGCAGATCGCGGACGACGGCGTAATTGGTGGCGAAGTCCGTCGTCGTGGCGAAGGTGCGGAAGGTGATCGTCTTGGCCAAGGCCCGATTGATCGAATATCCGCCGAGACCGACCAGCGGCGCTGTCGCGTCCGGCGAGTCGACTTCGGCTCCGGCCGCGCGCTTGGCCTTGGCGCTGGAATATTCCCAGGCGGCCTCATGGACGAAATAAAACACCGGGGCGACCGCCAAAGTGATGGCCGAAAGGCCCGCCGCCGCCGCGACTTCGCCGATCACAACATAGTTCCAGCTAAAGTCCAGCGCCGTCACGATGATCCGATAGGTGATGGTCTTGGCCAGGGCCTGTCTGATCGGGAAGCCGAGCGGCGCGGGCGTCGCGGGTTTGACGACGGGCGCGGGTCGGCGCTTGGCGCGTTTGAGCAGCGGCGCGAGGTTGCGGCGCAGCCAGGGTAGGCCTCCCGGTGTGAGCACGGCCGCCGCGCCGATCGCGACGCCGGGAATTAGCGCGGCCTCCAGCAGAGCGGCGCCGGCCACGACCGCGCCGACAGTCGCGGCCCCCGCGACGAAATCTCGCGATGGCCACGCAATGCCGGCGAAAGACAATTCCGCTTGCCGCGAGGCGATGGCTTTTGCTCTGGACACGGACTTATCCTGTTCCCCTGGCGATTCTGGCGCAAGCTGGTCTACACCGGATAGGCCGAAACGCCCAGACTCACCGCGCGCCCTTCAGCAGCCTCGCCGCCGCCGCGCGAGCTTCGTCGGTGATGGTCGCGCCGGCGAGCATTCGCGCGATTTCCTCCTGACGTTCCTCGTGGGCGAGTGGCGTGACGCTGGTGGCGATGCGCTTCTCCTTGGCCTTCTCGTTTGTCGCGGACGCCCTATCGCCGATCGCGGACGCCCTCTCGCTTACCGCGAGTTCCTTCTCGCTCATCGCGCGCGCCGTCTCGCTGATCGCGCGCGCCTTCTCGCTGATCGCGGGCTCCTTCTCGCTCATCGCGGGCTCCGTCTCGCTAATCGCGGCCTTGGCGATGCGCAGATGCGCGGTCGCCCGCGCCGCGACTTGCGGCGCATGGGTTACCGCGAGCACCTGCACCCGCG
>JBAWEN010000089.1:0-2599 GCA_049591215.1 Methylocystis sp.
GTCGCGCCGGGCGAAAGACCGGGCCCGCGAAGGATTGCGGCGCGGACGCCGTGAGGATAGACAGTCTCCATACCGTCAACGCCGGGAACCAAAAAATGCGCTATGCAGTGCTAGAGCTCATTCTCACGGTCATCGATCTTTATTGGTGGGTGGTCATAGCTTCCTTCGTCATATCGTGGCTCATCGCCTTCGACGTGATCAATACGCGTTCCCAAGCGGTCTATTCGATAAGACGGACCCTCGCCGCTCTCACGGAGCCGCTCTATGAGCCAATCCGCAGAGTCTTGCCGACCATGGGCGGGCTGGATTTTTCGCCGATGATCGTGTTGCTGGGCCTGCAATTCGTGCGCAGCGCCCTCGCGCACAGCTTTGGCTGAACCGGGCCCCGGCGCGGCGTGGCGCGCGGAAGAGGGCGGCGTCGCCCTATGGCTGCGGCTGACGCCCAAGGGCGGGCGCGACGCGATCGAGGGGCTGGAGACGCTGGCTGACGGGCGATGCGTGCTTAAGGCGCGCGTGCGCGCGGCGCCGGAGGACGGACGCGCCAACGCGGCGCTGGAGCAGCTCGTGGCGAAAACGCTGGAGGCGCCCAAAAGCGCCGTCGCGATTGTCGCCGGCCACGCCAGCCGCGTGAAAAAACTTTTCGTTTCGGGCGATTCCGCCCGCATCATAGACGCGCTGGCCCGGCGGCTGGCGCAAACCGCCAAATGAGCAACGGCTGAACCCATGACCAAAACGAAGTCGAACATCGGCAATTTCTTCGAGGATTTTTCGCTCGGCCAGATTATCCGCCACGCGACGCCACGCACGGTCACGACCGGCGATTCCGCTTTTTACACCGCGCTGTATTTGCCGCGATTCGCGGTGCAGTCCTCGCGCGCCTTCGCGCAGGCGATCGGCTATAAAGAAGCGCCGATTGACGATATTCTGGTGTTCCATTTCGTGCTGGGCAAAACCGTTCCCGACGTCTCGCTTAACGCCATCGCCAATCTCGGCTACGCGAATCTCAGATTTCTCGCGCCGGTCTATCCCGGCGACACTCTGACGGCGACGTCGGAAGTGATCGGCCTCAAGGAAAACTCCAACAAGGAGACCGGCGTCGTTTATGTGCGCTCGACCGGCACGAATCAGAACGGGGAGGTCGTGCTCGATTACGCCCGCTGGGTGATGGTCAAAAAGCGCGACAAAGACGCGCCCGTCGGCCCCGAAGTCGTGCCCGATCTGCCGAAATCCGTTGCGCCCGGAGATCTCGGCAAGGCCGTGCCGCCTCTGAACGTCCCGGCTTATGACAGAGTGCTGGCCGGCTCGCCCTACGTCTGGGGTGACTACGAAAAAGGCGAGAAGATCGACCATATCGACGGCATGACCGTCGAGGAGGCGGAGCATCAGCTGGCGACGCGCCTCTATCAAAACAACTCGAAAGTCCATTTCAATCAGTATTACGAGGCGCAGGGGCGGTTCGGAAAACGCATCATCTATGGCGGCCATGTGATCTCGCTCGCCCGCGCGCTGTCCTTCAACGGGCTCGCCAACGCTTTCCATATCGCGGCGATCAACGGCGGGCGCCACGTCAATCCGCTGTTCGCCGGCGGCACGCTGTTCGCCTGGAGCGAAGTGCTGGACAAGGCGGAGATTCCCGGCCGAAGCGACATCGGCGCGCTGCGCCTGCGGCTCGTCGCGACAAAGGACAAGCCCTGCGCCGAGTTCCCGCTCACCGGCGCCGATGGCAAGCCGGACCCGGCGGTCCTGCTGGATTTGGATTATTGGGCTGTCATGCCGAGGTAGCGCGGCGTCGCCCGAATCAGGACGCGCCCGCCGATTCTTGTCGACAGGCGCGCCTTTAGTCTCAGCCTCGCCCTCACATCCGCTCGGGAAACCTGTCCTCTTCCGCCAGATTCGAGAATTTGGTGATCTCCGCCTCGAAGGCCAGCGGCACCATGCCGGTCGGGCCGTGGCGCTGCTTGCCGAGGATCGCCTCGGCGCGGCCATGCGCCCGCTCCATCTCGGTTTGCCAGGCGATATGCTCTTCCGTGCCTTCGCGCGGCTCGCGGTTCTTTAGATAATATTCCTCGCGATAGACGAACATCACGACGTCGGCGTCCTGCTCGATCGAGCCGGATTCGCGCAGATCCGAGAGCTGCGGACGCTTGTCGTCCCGGCTTTCGACCTGGCGCGATAGCTGCGACAGGGCCATGATCGGCACCGTAAGCTCCTTGGCCAGCGCCTTGAGCCCGGTGGTGATCTCGGTCAGTTCCTGCACGCGATTCTCGGAGCGGGCGCGCGAGCCCGAAAGCAGTTGCAAATAGTCCACGACCAGAAGATCGAGCCCTTTTTGGCGCTTCAGCCGCCTCGCGCGCGCTGTGAGCTGCGCGATGGAAATGCCGCCGCTCTGATCGATGTAGAACGGAATGTTTTGCATATCGCGCGCGGCTTCGGTGATGCGGCGAAAGTCCTCCTCGTTGATGTCGCCGCGCCGAATCTTGTAGCTGGCGACGCCCGATTGCTCGGCGATCACGCGCGTCGCCAATTGCTCGGCTGACATTTCCAGCGAGAAGAAACCGACGATGCCGCCGTTGATCGTCTTGCGCGAGCCGTCGGGTTC
>JBAWEN010000090.1:0-3027 GCA_049591215.1 Methylocystis sp.
AGATGGGACAAAAAATTCTCATCGTGGGATGCGACCCCAAGGCGGACTCCACCCGGCTGATCCTCCACCAAAAGGCGCAGGACACCATTCTGAGTCTCGCGGCGGAAGCCGGAAGCGTCGAGGATCTCGAACTCGAAGACGTGATGAAGGTCGGGTTCAACGACATTCGCTGCGTCGAGTCCGGCGGACCGGAGCCCGGAGTCGGCTGCGCTGGCCGCGGCGTCATCACCTCGATCAACTTCCTCGAGGAAAACGGCGCTTACGAAGGCGTTGACTATGTTTCCTACGACGTGCTCGGCGACGTGGTTTGCGGCGGCTTCGCCATGCCCATCCGCGAGAACAAGGCGCAGGAAATTTACATCGTCATGTCCGGCGAGATGATGGCCATGTATGCGGCCAACAACATCTCCAAGGGCATTTTGAAATACGCCAATTCCGGCGGCGTGCGCCTGGGCGGGCTGGTTTGCAACGAGCGCCAGACCGACAAGGAGTACGAGCTGGCGGACAGCCTCGCCAAGAAGCTCGGCACCAACCTCATCTACTTCGTGCCGCGCGACAATATCGTTCAGCATGCCGAGTTGCGCCGCATGACCTGCATCGAGTTCGCGCCCGAGTCCGCGCAGGCCGGGCATTACCGCAATCTGGCGACGAAGATCCACGCCAATGTCGGCAATGGCACGATCCCGACGCCGATCACCATGGACGAACTCGAAGACCTGCTGATGGAGCACGGCATCATGAAGGCGGTCGACGAGTCCGAAATCGGCAAGAAGGCCTCCGAACTCGGCCTCACCGCGGTCGCGTAAGTTTAAGTCAACCCTCCGCCCGGTCGCCAAGGCGATCGGGCGGCGTCCACAACAAGGTTTTAGAGGGCCATCGACATGAGCGTGGCAGTTGCAGAAACCGTCGCCGAGATCAAGGCGAGAAACAAGGAACTCGTGCAAGAGGTCCTTAAGGCTTATCCCGAAAAGACCGCAAAGCGCCGCGCCAAGCATCTTGGCCTCTTCGAAGACGGCAAGCCCGATTGCGGCGTTAAGTCGAACATCAAGTCGATTCCCGGAGTCATGACCATTCGCGGCTGCGCCTATGCGGGCTCGAAGGGCGTGGTCTGGGGTCCGATCAAGGACATGATCCACATCAGTCACGGCCCGGTGGGCTGCGGCCAGTATTCCTGGGCCTCGCGCCGCAATTATTACATCGGCACGACCGGCGTCGACACCTTCGGCACGATGCAGTTCACCTCCGACTTCCAGGAGAAGGACATTGTGTTCGGCGGCGACAAGAAACTCGCCAAGATCATCGACGAGATTCAAGTGCTGTTCCCGCTCAACAAGGGCATTTCGGTGCAGTCCGAATGCCCGATCGGTCTCATCGGCGACGACATCGAAGCCGTGTCCAAGGCCAAGACGAAGGAATATGCGGGTAAGACGATCGTGCCCGTGCGTTGCGAAGGTTTCCGCGGCGTGTCGCAATCGCTCGGCCACCATATCGCCAATGACGCGATTCGCGATTGGGTGTTCGACAAGATGGAGGGCAAGCCCGCCCGCTTCGAGTCCACGCCTTACGATGTCGCGATCATCGGCGACTACAACATCGGCGGCGACGCATGGTCGTCGCGCATCCTGCTGGAAGAAATGGGCCTGCGCGTCGTCGCGCAATGGTCGGGCGACGGCACGATCGCGGAGCTCGAGGCCACGCCTCGCGCCAAGCTCAATGTTCTTCATTGCTACCGCTCGATGAACTACATCTCGCGGCACATGGAAGAAAAATACGGCACGCCGTGGGTCGAGTACAACTTCTTTGGACCCTCCAAGATCGCCGAGTCGCTGCGCAAGATCGCCAGTCACTTCGACGAGACGATCAAGGAAAACGCCGAGAAAGTCATCGCGAAATATCAAGCGCTCTGCGACGCGGTGATCGCGAAATATCGCCCGCGTCTCGAGGGCAAGACGGTCATGCTGTATGTCGGCGGCCTGCGTCCGCGCCATGTGATCGGCGCCTATGAAGACCTCGGCATGGAGATCGTCGGAACGGGCTATGAGTTTGGCCACAACGACGACTATCAGCGCACGACTCACTATGTGAAGGACGGCACGCTGATCTACGACGACGTGACCGGCTACGAATTCGAGAAGTTCGTCGAAAAGGTCCAGCCCGATCTCGTTGGCTCGGGCATCAAGGAAAAATACGTCTTCCAGAAAATGGGCGTTCCCTTCCGTCAGATGCACAGCTGGGATTATTCGGGCCCGTACCATGGTTACGACGGCTTCGCGATTTTCGCGCGCGACATGGACATGGCGATCAACTCGCCGGTCTGGAAAATGACCAAGGCCCCTTGGGCCGCTTGATTAGCTAAGCAAGACCCCCGCTCCAACAGGAGCGGGGCGGCTCGCGGACCGACATGGGGAATCGACATGCCACAGAACGCAGACAACGTCCTCGACCATTTCAATCTGTTCCGCCAGCCGGAATACAAGGAGATGTTCGAGAACAAGAAGAAGAACTTCGAAAATCCGGTCGCGGACGCCGAGCTTGAACGGGTGCGCGAATGGACCAAGACCGAGGAATATCGCGAAAAGAATTTCGCTCGCGAGGCGCTGACCGTCAATCCGGCGAAGGCTTGTCAGCCGCTCGGCGCGGTTTTCGCGGCGGTCGGTTTTGAAAGCACGATTCCCTTCGTCCATGGCAGCCAGGGCTGCGTCGCCTATTATCGCTCGCACTTCTCCCGTCACTTCAAGGAGCCGACCTCCTGCGTCTCCTCCTCGATGACCGAGGACGCGGCGGTGTTCGGCGGCCTCAACAATATGATCGACGGCCTCGCCAACACCTATAATATGTATAAGCCGAAGATGATCGCGGTATCGACGACCTGCATGGCGGAAGTCATCGGCGACGATCTGAACGCCTTCATCAAGACCTCCAAGGAAAAGGGCTCGGTTCCCCAGGAATTCTACGTTCCCTTCGCCCACACCCCCGCCTTCGTCGGCAGCCACATCACCGGCTACGACAATGTCATGAAGGGCGTGA
>JBAWEN010000091.1:0-4782 GCA_049591215.1 Methylocystis sp.
TGTTGCTGCTGCCGCTGCTCGCGGCCATGGGCGGCGCGCATCTGGCGCTGAACGCGCTCGGCGCTTCGCCCAGCGCATTGGACCCGCTCGGCGCCGGGCCGCTCGCCGAGCATCTCGGCGTCTACGTGCCTCGTTCCTTCGTTGACGGGCCGCGCGCGGTGGATTTCTTCACGGCGTCGGTGATCGCGCAGGGCGCGCATTATCTCGCGGTCATCGTGATCCTGCCCTTCCTATTGGGGCGGCTCGAACCTGGCGCGGCGGGGCTCGTCGCCTGGCCGCGCGGCGTCCTGTTCGCGTTGCTTTGCGCCGCCGCCGCCGGTCTTGCGCTCAGCCCGTTTTTCGCCGATTTCGCGCGGGCGCGCGCCTATTACGGGCTTTTCGCCGCCGTTCACGCCTGGATCGAGGTTCCCGTGCTGATCCTCGCGCTGGCCGGCGGCGCGCGTATCGAAAGTTCGAGAAGCGGCGAGGGCGCGGCGGCGAGCGTCGTCCAAGTCGGTTAACGGGCCAGGTCGTTCAACGGGCCAAGTCGTTCAACGGGAGGAACGACCGGCGCGAAAGAGCGGTCGTCCGCCGGCTCCGGCCCATCCTGATCAAGCTCGAGTTCATTGGTCGCGCTCAAGGCCCGTCCAAAATTCGGACCCGCTCCGACGCGGAAATCATTGCGCTTTGGGCGGCGGCGAGCTATATGAGGTTATCCCCAGCATGGATGGAGTTTTTGGGTACGCTGGCGCCGGGCGGCGCGCGGCTCCGCGCCCATATTCGTTCGTCCATGCTCGCGCCGACAGTTCAAGGAGATGCTCATGAGCAACGCACCGCTGATGCCCAAGGCGACCGCCGTCTGGCTCGTGGAGAACACGTCGCTCACTTTCGACCAGATCGCCGATTTCTGCAAACTGCACCCGCTTGAGGTCAAGGGCATCGCCGATGGCGAGGTCGCCGCCGGCATTCGCGGCCACGACCCCATCACCTTCGGCCAACTCTCGCGCGAGGAACTCGCCAAAGGCGAGGCCAACCCCGATCATCGGCTGCAACTCTTCGTCTCGAAGGTGCAGGTTCCCGAGGTCAAGCGCCAGCGCGGGCCGCGCTATACGCCGCTGTCGCGCCGCCAGGATCGGCCGAACGCGATCCTGTGGCTCGTGCGCAATCATCCGGAGTTGAAGGACGCGCAGATCATGCGCCTCGTCGGCACCACCAAGACGACTTTGAAGGCGATTCGCGAGCGCACACACTGGAATTCGGCGGGGCTTACGCCGATGGACCCGGTGACTTTGGGGCTCTGCTCGCAGATCGATCTGGATTTCGAGGTGACGCGCGCCGCCAAGGACCGTCCCGCGCTCGTCGTGGATCACGGTCAGACGCTGGCGCCCGCGGAATCGACCACCCAGCCGCATTACACGCCACCCGCGACCGAGGAGAACGTGTTCGGCAAGCGCGCGCCGGCGGCGCCGACGGAACCAGATTACTTTGACGCGGACAGCGTTTTCGGGCGTCTGAAGGATCTCGATTTCGACGCATGAAGCCGCTCGGCGCTGTTTGGCCGGAACCTTGCTTTAAGGCGCTCCATCCGCAGGAGAGGCGTTCTTGACCCAATCGCCCTATGATAGCGACCTCGATCGCAACCCCGCCAATTTCCAGCCGCTGACGCCGATTACTTTTCTGGCGCGGGCGGCCGCGGTATTTCCGACGCAAATTGCCATCGTGCACGGTGATTTGCGTCGCGATTACGCACAGTTTTACGCGCGTAGCCGGCGCCTCGCCAGTGCGCTGGCGGCCAGGGGGATCAAGCGCGGCGACACGGTGTCGGTGATGCTCGCCAATACGCCGGCGATGCTGGAGTGCCATTACGGCGCGCCGATGACCGGGGCGGTGCTCAATACCCTGAACACCCGCCTCGACGCCGCCGTTCTGGCCTTCACGCTCGATCACGCCGACGCCAAGGTCTTGATCGTCGATCGCGAATATTCCGCCATCATGAAGGCGGCGCTGGCCCTGGCCAGCGTGAAGCCGCTGTTGATCGGCTACGACGATCCCGTTTACGACGGCCCCGGCGAGATGTTGGGCGAGATCGAATACGAGGCTTTCCTCGCTTCCGGCGATCCGAATTACGCCTATGCGCCGCCGTCCGACGAATGGGACGCCATCTCCCTCAATTACACGTCGGGCACGACAGGCGATCCCAAGGGCGTCGTCTATCACCATCGCGGCGCATATCTTTTGGCGCTGGGCAATATTCTCACCGGCGATATGGGGCGTCATCCCATTTATCTCTGGACGCTGCCGATGTTCCACTGCAACGGCTGGTGCTTTCCATGGGCGCTATCGGTCGTGGCGGGCACGCATGTCTGTCTGCGCCAGGTGCGCGCCAGCCATATCTACGAACTCATGGCCGAGCATGGCGTCACCCATTTGTGCGGCGCGCCGATCGTGATGTCGACCTTGCTCGGCGCGTCGCCGGCGGAAAAGCGTCCGTTGAAAGTTGCGGCGCGCTTCTTCACCGCCGCCGCGCCGCCGCCGCAGGCCGTGCTGGCCGCGATGAAGGAGGCGGGCTTCGAGGTGACGCATCTTTATGGCCTTACCGAAACCTATGGCCCCGCCGCCGTCAACGAATGGCGCGAGGAGTGGGACGCGCTCGACGGTCCGGCCCAGGCTGAAAAAAAGGCGCGCCAAGGGGTGCGTTATTGCGTGCTCGACGATCTCGACGTCATTGATCCCGAGACCATGGAGCCGGTTCCGCGCGACGGCGAAACCATGGGCGAGGTGATGTTTCGCGGCAATATCGTCATGAAGGGCTATTTAAAGAGCAAGCACGCCTCCGACGCCGCCTTCCACGGCGGCTGGTTTCACTCCGGCGACCTCGGCGTGATGCATAAGGACGGCTATATTCAGCTCAAGGACCGCTCCAAGGACATCATCATCTCCGGCGGCGAAAATATTTCGTCGATCGAGGTCGAGGACGCGCTGTTCAAGCATCCGAAGGTGCGCGCCGCGGCGGTTGTCGCGAGGCCCGACGACAAGTGGGGCGAGACGCCCTGCGCCTTCGTGGAGCTGAGGGAGGGCGCGAGCGCCACGGCCGAGGAGTTGATCGCCTGGAGCCGCGACAATTTGGCGCATTTCAAATGTCCGCGCCATGTGGTGTTTGGCGAATTACCGAAAACATCCACCGGCAAGATAAAAAAATTCGTCCTGCGGGAGATGGCGCGCAAGCTTTGACGGAATGGCCATGTTCCGCCCGTTTGCTCCCCCTGTCGCCACTCTGCGGGACGTAGTCTTGATCGATGGTGGGTTCGGTGCGGTCTTTTCGCGTGATCGGCCGGTCGCGCGCAAACAAAAACCGCCAGCAGTTGCTGTAACAACCGCTGGCGAAAAATCGATCCGAGATTTGCGTATTTAGCTCCGTCGGATCATGTAAAGGCTGATTAGAAGAACAGGCCGAGGCAGCCGCCGGCCAGGGCGCCGACGACGCCAGCCGAGGCGATGTTGGCGATGCCGCCGAGCGCCCAAGAGGCGATGCCGCCGAGAACCAGCGCGCCGACGCCAGCGAAGATGTAGGTGTTCGTGGTGACTTCGAGTTCCTTAGCCATGGTTTCTCTCCTCTTTTATTTTAATTAGCGAGAGCTTCGCGCCTTATCGTTTGGTTGGTGTGGCGCTTTCCGCTCCTTGCCCTTTGGGCGGTGTCTGCAGTGGACAGGCGAGAAGTTAGCACAAATGCGGGTTCTGTCCAGATGTTTGTGCGACCTTTTGTCGCGCCCCGCGCGCGGGCTCATTTCCTTCTAAAATCCAATAATTTCCGTGATTGGAGGCCGCCTCGGCCGACTCCATGCGACCGCTCCGGGAAAAGTTTTTTCGCGTTCGAGCCGCGCGAACTCCAGTCTCGTCGCGTTTTTTCGAGTCGATTCTCGCCTTCCGTGTCGCGCGGCGGACGTTTGGACGCTATAGCGAGGCTATGACCGATCAAGCGCCCAACGAATCACGCCGGGGCTTTGGCGCCACTATGGCGCCGCTGCGTCCGCTGCTGCCCTACGCCCTGCGCCGTTACAAGACCATCGCGCTGGCCTTCCTGGCGCTACTTGCCGCCGCGGGCGCCACATTGACGCTCCCGGTCGCCGTGCGCGGGATGATCGATCACGGTTTTTCGCAGGACAGCGCCGGCGGCGTCAACGCGGGCTTCGGCCAGTTGATCGCCGTCGTGGCGGCGCTCGCCCTCGCCTCGGGCTCGCGCTACTACCTCGTGACGACGCTCGGCGAGCGGGTCGTCGCCGATCTGCGCGGCGATCTTTTTCGCCATCTCACGGCGCTCGACGCGCATTTTTACGATAGCGCCAAGACCGGCGAGCTACTGTCCCGCCTCACCTCCGACACGACCCAGCTAAAGGCGGCGTTTGGCAGCTCGGCCTCGGTCGCCCTGCGCAATCTGTTCATGTTCATCGGCGCCATCGTCATGATGATTGTGTCGAGCCCGAAACTGTCAGGCGTCGCGCTGGCGGCGATCCCGCTGATCGTCGCGCCGTTGATCATGTCGGGGCGCGCGGTGCGCGGGCGCTCGCGCCTCGCGCAGGATGCGCTGGCGAACGCCTCCGCCTTCGCCGGCGAAAATCTTTCCGCCGTCCGCACGATGCAGGCTTGCGGCGCGCAGTCCTCGGTGGTCGCGCGGTTCAAAGCGGCGGCCGACGGCGTTTACGACGCCGCGCGCGAGGCGACGCGGCTGCGCGCCTTCGTCACCGCCGGCGCGATTTTTCTGGTCTTCTCCAGCGTCGTCGCGGTGCTTTGGCTCGGCGCCCAGGA
>JBAWEN010000092.1:0-9551 GCA_049591215.1 Methylocystis sp.
GATGCACCCTTAAGGCAACCGGAGGATACGGGTTACGCGCGAATATAGCCTTCATTTTGACCGAAGCAATCGGCGCTAGGGCCGAGCTTGTGCTCGTTTTTTTAGCAGTTGCTGACTGGCCTTTCTAACATGCGCTAATGAAATAATCCCTAATTTGCTCAAGAGCTTTTCATAAACATATCTGAGTGTTTTGTTCTGCTGCCTGCGTTCTTCAAGGGGATAGTCCACAAAATTCAGTCCTTGACGCTTTCCCGTCGAACGCAGCCACTTATAACGCTCCGCCCCCAATCGACGCCACATTTCTAGCATAAACCCCGCCGCCGTTAACCCGGCGTGAGCGAACAGCCGTTTACAATGCCGCTCAAACATTCCTCCATAAGATCGGATGCTTTTCATGCGGAATCTTTCGCTTGGCGCTGGATTGGTCGTGCGTCAGTTGTTGTTCTTGACGCTGATGGTGTTCATGGGCGCGGCGGCCTATGTCGGCGTCGTGCATTTGCGCGACCTCACGGTGACCACGGGCGCGGTCGGCCCCGCTCAGGTCCTCGCGGTGCTGGCGCTCGCCCATGACGCGGCGAATTCGCTCGCGGTCGAACTGGCGATCGGCACGGTGTTTTCCGCGCTGCTGATCCTCTGCGTCTCCGTGCCGACGATGAACGCCACCGTTTCCGCGCCGATCAAGCTGATCGCGCGCCAGATGGTCGATCTCGCCGCGGGCGACACCGAGATCGCCGTGCACGAGACCGACCGCACCGACGAGATCGGCGACATTTCGCGCGCGTTGGCCGTGCTGCGCGACGCGGTGCGCGCCAACAACATGCTCACCGCCGAAATCAAGGCGCGCGACGACCGCGAGGAGCGGCTGCGGCGCGAGGCGGCGATCCGCGAGAAGGTCGAGCATTATTCCGTCGATCTTTCCGCCGCCACCGCCAAGCTCGGCGACATGACCCGGCGCATGGCGGCCTCGTCCGAGGCGATGATCGACCAGGAGCGCCTGTCGCGCGCCGATTCCGATCGCGCCCGCACGGCGTCGCTGCAAGCGGCGAGCGACGTCGCCGCCGTCGCCACCGCCTCCGAGCAGCTATTGGCGGCGATCGGCGAAATCAGCCGACAGGCGGTTGAGTCGACCGCCGTGGTGCGTCAGGCCGTGGCCGAGACCAACGGCTCCAGCGCCGAAATGCTGCGGCTCGCCGCCGCCGCCAATCGGGTCGGCGATGTGGTCAATCTCATTTCGCGCATCGCCGCGCAGACCAATCTTCTGGCGCTCAACGCCACGATCGAGGCGGCGCGCGCCGGGGAGGCCGGGCGCGGTTTCGCCGTGGTGGCGCAGGAGGTCAAGAGTCTCGCGACGCAAACCGGCAAGGCGACGCAGGACATCGCCGAGCAAATCTCCGAGATTCAGGCGGCGACGGACCAGTCGGTCGCCTCGATCGACAAGATCAAGCGCAAGATCGCCGAGGTCGAGCAGATTTCCGCGACGATCACCAACGCGGTCCACACGCAGGACGCCGCGACCAAGGACATCGCCCGCAGCGTGCGCTCGGCGGCCGACAGCGCCAACACAATGTCGGTCCACGCGGGCCAGGTCGCGACCGCGATGGCCAAAACCGGCGCCGGCGTCGAGGCGATGGTGTCGCTGGCGCGCGAGATCGACGAGATGACGCGCAGAATGCACGCGCACACGGACGAGCTGGCGAAGAGTCTGGCGGGGTAGGGGGCGGGAATCCTTCTCCCGTTTACGGGAGAAGGCAGCCTCGCGAAGCGATCGACGTTCAATCTCGCCGCTCAGGCCGACCTTTGGACTTTTTGCGTCCCGGAGCTTGAGAAATTTTGGTAGTCTGTGTCGATGCGGCGAATCGAAGATGGAGATTTCTGATGGTTACGCCGCCCAAGGCTCGTCTCGAAATCGTGTTGCTGGCCGATCAATCGGCGCCGATCCATTTGTGGCTTCAGTCAACCGCTGAGTTGGCGAGGCGTTTTGAATACGACAAGCAAAGGTCCACCCGCATCCTTGGCGGCGCGGCGCTGTTTCTGGTTCTTATGCTCTACCTTTTTCCAGCGTTGGTCATAATACCCGTTCTCGTGAGCGTGATGGTCCTGTTTCCGCTTTCGCTCGTCGGCATGGCCGGCTATTTCCGCGGGACATAGGCGGCGAGGCCGACGAGCATGTTCCATTTGACCGGGGTGGGGTTGCCGTCGGACTGGGCCGCGAGGCCGAACAGGCCCCAGCCGACCGCCGGATTCGTCTCGCTTTGAAACAGGTTCTGCTGGATCGCGTACGAACCGAACCAATAGCCGTTCTTGGTGACGACCGATGCGACCAGCGGCCGTATTGCGCCGATGTCGTCAAGGTCCATGCCGCGCGCGTCGCTATAGGCGGCGCGGAAGGTATGGAAGCCGGACAGACCGAAAATCTCCGTTGGAACGGTCGCCGAAACGCCCGCCGCGACGCCCTTTTCGAAGGGATGCTCGATGACTCTCGGATTCTCCGCGCGGGACCGTCCTGCGTATCGATCGGGGAGGATTGCGCGGCAAGGGTGGACAAAGCGTCTTCCGCGCGCGCCGGCCGCGCAAATGGCGGCTCCAGCCGCGGCCGCGACCAGCTTGCGCGTCGGAATATTCGGCCTTGCGATCACGATATTCCCCCGGATCGGGGTCAAAAATTAACTTGCCGAATCATATCGCATCAGCTCGTGACCACAAACGCAAGCCCGACCGGGCAGGGGGCGAGACTCCCTTCTCCCGTTTGCGGGAGAACGCAGCTCCGCGAAGCGGAGTCGCATGAGGGACGTCGCGGCTGGGTTGGAACTTCCCGTGAACCCTCATCCGACCCTTGCTTCGCAAGGGCCACCTTCTCCCACGAGTGGGAGAAGGAAGGCGCGCCCAGCGCGGCGGCTCTTATCCCTTGCTCGCGCGCTTCGCGACTTCGCTTTTCGCCCATTTCCACAGGTCGATGACGCGCGGGGTCGCCCATTCGATGAAGGCGCGGGTGCATTTCCAGGCGAGGAGGCCGGCTTTGGCCGCATATTCCACCGCGCGGTCGAACCACGGCAGCAGCGGGCTGTCCGGCGGGATTTTCGCCCGCGTCCAGGCGACGGCGTCGCAGGCGATCAGCGTAATCGCGCGCCACAGCATGGCGGGTGGATTTTCATCCGGGGGCGGCTGCAACGCCAATGCGCGCTCCGCCGTCGCGAGGCGTTGCTCCGCCGCCAAACGAAAGCGCGCGAATTCATCCGCGACTCCGGCGCTCTTGCGGCGTTCTTCATCGAGCTGGCGCGCCAGTTCGGTGGCGCGCGCGGACTCTTCCGCCGCGCGATGCTCGCTCGCCGCGGACTTCTTGGCGTATTGCCGCGCTTGCAGGATGTCTTCGTCGATTTCCCGAGTCGCCTCGTCGACCTGGAGCGCCATGCCCTCGTATTCGGCGAGCAATTTGTCGCGTTGATCGGTCACATCACGAAGAAGCGCGAGGCATTGCGCGCGCTTCGCGTCGGCGGTGTCGGCGTTCGGGACGGTTTCGTCGGACAAATTCCCCTCCGTGCGATTTTTTTAGCTGCTGGCCCGGAACGAGCGGCGGCGCTGTTTGATTATCAGCGAAGGCGGTTAAGTTTTTAGCCACGCGCATTCGCAAACGCGTTCATGGCAAATGATCCGACTTCCCGCGGATAGCGTTGTTCGATCATCCCTCCATTTGACGTGCTTGACAAGGCCGAGCCGTCCTTGTTCCCTTGCGCGGCAATCCCTGGCGCAAACCGGAGAAAATCAATGAAGTCCGGATATCGAGCCCTCGCCATGTCAATCGCCGCCTTGACGCTGTTCGCGGCGCACAACTGCGAGGCGTCCGAAGCCAAGCGGCTCCGACAGCAATGCATAGATAATTGCAGGGCGGAGGCGACGACCTGCACCACCAAATGTCACACCGGAGATTGCGTCGAATCGTGCACGCGGCCGCTGGACGGCTGCATAAATAATTGCAGGAAGACGCACCCGCTCCCAACCCGCTAAAGCGAACAACCGTTTACGACCGCCGCGCCGTCTTGCCTTTGTCATTTACATCCACTATTCCAGATGTATGGATGATATAGAAACCATCGCGGCCTTCGCCGCTCTCGCCCAGACCACGCGGCTGGACACGTTCCGCCTGCTCGTGGCGCGCGAGCCGGACGGCGTTCCGGCGGGCGAATTGGCGCGGCTGATGGCCGTGCCGCAAAACACCATGTCGGCGCATCTAAGCATTCTCGCGCGCGCCGGTCTCGTGAGCGGCGAGCGTCGTAGCCGCTCGATCATCTACCGCGCCAATCTCGCGCGCCTGCGCGAATTGGTGTCGTTCCTGCTCAAGGACTGCTGCGGCGGGCGTCCCGACGTGTGCGCCCCATTGATCGCCGAAATCTCGCCCTGTTGCGCCAACGCGGAGGAGCAAGACCATGACCGATAAAAAATACAATGTGCTGTTCCTGTGCACCGGCAATTCGGCGCGTTCGATCATGGGCGAGAGCATATTGCGAAAGGACGGCGGCGATCGCTTCAACGCCTTTTCGGCGGGGAGTCATCCCAAGGGCTCGGTCAATCCTCTCGCCATCGAGGTTCTCGAAAGCTTCGGCTATCCGACCGATGGCGTGCGCTCAAAAGCTTGGGACGAGTTCACCGGCGAGGGCGCGCCCAAACTCGATTTCGTCTTCACCGTCTGCGACAACGCGGCCGGCGAAGTCTGTCCGGTTTGGCCGGGCCAGCCGATGACCGCGCATTGGGGCATTGAAGACCCCGCCGCCGTCGAGGGAACCGCCTTGGAGAAGGAGCGCGCCTTCGTGCTCGCCCACCGCTATTTGCGCAACCGCATCCTGATCTTCAACGCGCTGCCGATCAAGCGTCTCGATAAGCTGGCGCTCAGCGCGAAGCTACGAGAAATCGGTGAAACCGAAGGGGCTTCGCACGGCGCGAAGGCTCACGCATGAGCGCCGCCATCGACATTATCATCTACCACAATCCGGCCTGCGCCACCTCGCGCAATACGCTCGGCCTCATCTACAATTGTGGCGTCGAACCTCGCATCATCGAATATCTGAAAACCCCGCCGAGCCGGGCCGAACTAGTGAGCTTGATCGATCGCATGGGGATTTCGACGCGCGATCTGCTGCGCAAAAAGGGAACGCCCTACGACGAGTTGAAGCTGGACGATCCCGCGCTGCCCGACGATCAATTGATCGACGCCATGATGGCGCATCCAATCCTCATCAATCGCCCGATCGTCGTCACGCCAAACGGCGTCAAGCTGTGCCGGCCGTCCGAAGCGGTTCTCGACATTCTGCCGCTGCCGCAGAAAGGCGAGTTTCGCAAGGAAGATGGGGAGCTTGTCGTCGACTCCGCCGGGAAGAGAGCCGTTCCGGCATGAAAGTGAACTCGTCGAGCTGAACGAACCTACTAGCAAACCAACGGCGTCCAGATTGCTGGCCGCTTTCAACAGGGGACTTCCGATGAAGCCTAGAATGCTCGCCGTTGCGTTTGCCGCGAATATTTTGGTGACGCCTGCCGCGCTCGCTGTCGATGCGGCTCTCCCCGCCTATCAGCCCGTCAAGGGAATCTCGGGCGAACTCAAATCGGTTGGCTCCGATACGTTGAACAATGAAATGGAATCGTGGGCCAAAGGGTTCAAGGAACGCTATCCGAACGTCAAATTCGAGATCGAGGGCAAGGGCTCGGCGACAGCCCCGGCCGCGCTCACCAACGGCGCGTCGCAATTTGGACCCATGTCGCGCGCGATGACGGCGGCGGAGCTGGAGGCGTTCGAGAAGAAACATGGCTACAAGGTCTCGAGTTTCCGCGTCGCGGTCGACGCGCTCGCTGTCTATGTCAACAAGGAAAACCCTGTCGAATGCCTGACAATGGAACAGGTGGATCGCATTTTTTCGTCGACGCGCAAGGGCAGCGGCGGCAAAAGCATCGACACATGGGGCGATGTTGGCTTGACGGGCGACTGGGCGTCGAACCCGATCTCGATTTACGGCCGCAACACCATCTCCGGCACATACGAGTTTTTCAGGCAAGCCGCTTTATACAGCGGTGAATATAAGCCGGAGGTGAAGCTGCAAGTCGGTTCGGAGGCGGTTGTCGAGGGCGTCGCGGGCGACAAATTCGCGATCGGATATTCCGGCCTCGGCTACAAGACGGACGGCGTCCGCGCCGTGCCGCTCTCGGTGTTTTTCGGCGGAAAATGCTACGACACTTCCGTTGAATCCGTGCTTGCCGGAAAATACCCGCTTGCGCGGTATCTCTATATCTATGTGAACAAAAAACCAGGCGAAGCGCTTGACGCGCCGCGCGCCGAATTCATCAAATATATTCTGTCCAAGGATGGCCAGACGCAGACGGAAAACGGCGGCTATTACCCGATCACCGAGGAAATCCGCGAGGCCGAATTGCAGAAGTTGGGGCTTTCGGGCGCGGCAAAATGATCGCCTCCCGCGTCCCTTCTCATAAACAATCTCGCCCCGCGAAACTTCCGCCACCGCCACGCGAATCGGGCGTCCATCGCCAAAACCAGCAGTGAGAAAATCAAAACATGAAACGACTTCATATCCACGTCGCCGTAGACGATCTCGCGCATTCCGTCCGCTTCTATAACGCGCTGTTCGCCGCCGAGCCGACTGTCTCGAAGCCCGACTACGCGAAATGGATGCTCGATGATCCCCGCGTCAATTTTGCAATATCGAAGCGCGGCGCGAACGCCGGATTGCAGCACCTCGGCATTCAAGTCGAAACGGAGAAAGAGCTGAGCGAAGTATACGAACGTCTCCAGCATGCGGGACGACCGGTGATCGAGGAAGGCGAGACGACCTGCTGCTACGCGAACTCGGAGAAATCCTGGATCACCGATCCGCAGGGGGTTTGGTGGGAGACGTTTCTCACTTTGGGCGAAAGCACGGTCTACGGCGGCGATCCGCTGCTCGACGCCGCGCCGGCGCGGGCGTCGGCCTGTTGCACGCCAAAGACGCCGCAAGGCGAATGTTGCCCAACCAAGCCAGAGCTTCCCGCCGCCGCCGCTTGTTGCGGCTCGAAAGAGCGCGCGTCATGACTGATCGCGCATACAACGTGCTGTTTCTCTGCACCGGCAACACCGCGCGCTCGATCCTCGCGGAGAGCATTTTGCGCAAGGAGGGCGCCGGGCGCTTCAACGCCTTCTCGGCGGGGAGTCATCCCAAGGGCGTCGTCAACCCGTTCGCGCTGAAAACGCTCGCGGCTTGCGGATATCCGGTCGAAGGCTTGCGCTCGAAGAGCTGGGACGAATTCGCGGCGCCGGGCGCGGCGAAAATGGATTTCGTGTTCACGGTCTGCGACAATGCGGCGGGCGAGGCCTGCCCGTTCTGGCCGGGGAGCCCGGCGACCGCGCATTGGGGAATCGAAGACCCCGCGGCGGTGGAGGGATCGGATATCGAAAAGGAGCGTGCTTTCGCCCACGCGTTTCGATATTCGCGCGACCGTATTTCGCAATTCACGGCGCTGCCGATCGAGAGCCTCGACAAGATGTCGTTGACCAATCGGCTGCGCGAAATCGGCGCGCTCGAAGGCGCCACGCAAGCCCCACTACAGGTGAATTGATCATGAGCGAAGCAACGACGACAGCCGGCGCCGCGACGGCGGAAGCGCCCGCGATGAATCTATTTGAACGCTACCTCACTCTGTGGGTCGCGCTCTGCATCATCGCCGGAATCGCGCTTGGACAAGCAGTCCCCGCCGTATTCCACGCGATTGGCGCGGCGACGGTCGCGGAAGTCAATTTGCCGGTCGCCGTGCTGGTCTGGTTGATGATCATACCGATGCTGCTCAAGATCGACCTCGCGGCGCTCGGGCAAGTGAGCAAGCATTGGCGTGGCGTCGCCGTGACGGTCGGCGTCAACTGGCTGGTGAAGCCGTTCTCGATGGCGCTGCTCGGCTGGCTGTTCATCGCGCATTTGTTTCGGCCGTTCCTGCCCGCCGATCAGATCGACGCCTATATGGCCGGGCTGATTCTGCTGGCCGCGGCGCCTTGCACGGCCATGGTGTTCGTCTGGTCGAACCTCGTCGAGGGCGAGCCGCATTTCACATTGTCGCAAGTCGCGCTGAACGACTCCATCATGATCGTGGCGTTCGCGCCGATCGTCGCGCTGTTGCTCGGCCTTTCGTCCATCGTCGTGCCGTGGAACACGCTGCTGCTCTCGGTCGCGCTTTACATCGTCGCGCCGGTGATCGCCGCGCAACTTTGGCGGCGCGCGCTGCTGGAGCATGGCGGGCAAGCGGCGCTTAGCCGAACGCTTCACGCCCTGGCGCCGCTGTCGCTTTCGGCGCTGCTGCTGACGCTGGTGCTGCTGTTCGGCCTGCAAGGCGAACAAATCATCCGTCAGCCGCTCGTCATCGGCCTGCTGGCGGTTCCGATCCTGATACAGGTGTATTTCAACGCGGGGCTGGCCTATCTGCTCAATCGCCGCCTTGGCGTCGAATGGTGCGTGGCCGGGCCTTCGGCGCTGATCGGCGCGAGCAATTTTTTCGAATTGGCGGTGGCGACGGCGATAGCTCTCTTTGGCTTTCAATCCGGCGCGGCGCTGGCGACGGTCGTCGGCGTGCTCGTGGAAGTGCCGGTCATGCTGTCCGTCGTGCATATCGTCCGCCGCTCGCGCGGATGGTACGAACGCGCCGACGCCGCGTAGCGGCTAAAATCACACGCTTGGAACCCTGTCGCAGGCCCCGAGCGGGGACGTTGCGGAGTCGGCGATGCGCCATAAACGGGCCTTCTGGTGAATGTCTCTCAATATCCCGGCCCCGCGCCATTGAGAGTCCGGCGAGCGGTGCTATTTCTTTTCCTGCGGCGGCGCGACGCTCGAGTTTTTATACGAGCGAGAATCGCAAATGGGAGAATCAAAATGAGTTGGTTGAAAGCTCTCACGGGTGGCGTAATCGGCGCTGAAGCACTGAGCCTTATCAAGCAATATGTGGAGAAGGAGGGCGGCCTCGACGCCGTCGTCAAGAATTTCCAGAATGGCGTCTACAAGCGCCATGTCGACTCTTGGATCTCGACGGGCGGCAACCAGGCGATCAGCGGCATCGAGGTCGGTCAGGCGATCGGCATCGAAAAGATCAAGAAACTGGCCGAAAGCGCCGGCTTCGACATTAACAAGACGCGCGACCTCCTCGCCGAATATCTGCCGATCGCGATCGACAAGGCGACTCCGGAAGGCAAGCTGCCGCCTCCCGAGAAGGGCGACGTCAAGAAGTCGCTGTACTGACAATTCTCCGCGGAGAAATAGAGCCGCCGGAGAGACTTCCGGCGGCTTTTTTCGCAAGGCGGCGAATTTCAAACTGATATGTTTTGCGCTTGATCGGCTCGTTCAGGCCCAACGCCCTAAGCCCCTCACCTCACCTCTCCCCGCAAGCGGGGAGAGGGGGCGCCAACGCGGCTCCCTTCGCCATAAATTAACGAGATAACAATCATATATAAGAATGGGCGGATCGCCGGCCGCTCGCCTCTCCCCGCCTGCGGGGAGAGGTGCGGTGAGGGGCTCGGGGCATTTCGCGCCGCGAAGCGA
>JBAWEN010000093.1:0-22861 GCA_049591215.1 Methylocystis sp.
TTGGCGTTTTGCTGCTCCTTGGCGTCGGGGCGCGATGAACTTGTCAAACCGCGATCGAATCTCGCGCGCGCCGCGCCGTGGCGCGCGGGTCGGTTTTTCGTGGCTGACAATTTTTATCGCGTTTGACCGATTCGAGCACTTGCGGAATTGGCGTCCGGCGACCTAACATCCCCCTATGGTCACGACAGCCTTCTCCATTCGACATGCGCGGCCCGACGACGCGGAAGCGATCGCCAAAGTGCATGATTTATCATGGCGCGACGCCTATCGCGGCGTGATTCCCGGTCGCGAGCTCGAGCGAATGATCGCGCGTCGCGGCCCGCGCTGGTGGCGTTCGGCGGTGTTAAAGGGGACGGGCCTTCTGGTGGCCGCTTTCGATGGCGGTGTCGTGGGCTACGCAACCTACGGACGAAATCGCGTTCCATCCATGCCCTATTCCGGAGAGATTTTCGAAATATATCTTTTACCAGAATACCAAGGTCTTGGATTCGGGCGCAGACTATTCAACGCGGCGCGCCGCGAGCTGATGGAGCACAGCTGCTTATCGACAATCGTTTGGGCCCTCGCGGACAACGACAAGGCGATCGCATTTTACCGCCGTCTCGGCGGCTTGACTGTTCGACGCGCGGAGGAGCGGTTTGGCGACAATATGCTCAGCCGCGTCGCCTTTGGTTTTGCCTCCGCTCCAGTCCGCTGACTTTCTCTGACATCCTTGGAGCTTTTAGAATGCGTCTCGACGCTATCCCGATCGGCGCGAATCCGCCGCACGAAGTCAATGTCGTCGTTGAAGTGCCGCTTGGCGGCGAACCGATCAAATACGAACTCGACAAAGCCTCGGGCGCGATGTTCGTCGATCGCTTCCTTTATACCGCGATGCGCTACCCCGGAAACTATGGCTTCATTCCGCACACATTGTCGGAAGATGGCGATCCTTGCGACGTGCTCGTCGCCAACACGCGACCGATCGCGCCGGGCGCGGTGATTGCTGTGCGACCCATCGGCGTCTTGCGCATGAAAGACGAGCATGGCGGCGACGAGAAAATCGTGGCGGTGCCCGTGTCGCGTCTGACGCATCGCTATGAAGATGTAAAGAATTACACCGACTTGCAGGAGATGACCTGGCGTCGCATCGAACATTTCTTCGTGCATTACAAGGATTTGGAGCCTGGCAAATGGTCCGAGGTGGCCGGTTGGGGCGATTCGGAGGAGGCGCGCCGCATGATTTCGGAATCGATCGAGCGCGCCAAACAAGAGAAATAGGCGGGAAGGCTCAGCCTTTACTCGCGCGCAAGCTCAGCGGCGGCGTGCGCGAGACCACTCCCTTCCTGAAACAGGCGGGTCGTTCCTTCCAGGCGACGATGCCGTTCGTGGTCGCGGCATAGCCTTTGGCCGCGGCGACAATCTCATCGAGATGATCGCCGACATCGAGGTCGCCGATCACATAGGTCCATTTCCCCGCCCCCCCGAAAGACACGGTGCAAGGACGCTTGCATACGGCGAGGCATTCGACGGGTTCGACGGCTATCGAAATAGCCCCGTCGTTCGCAAGCCGCTCCCGCAGCGCCTCGAAGAACCGCTGGCCGGGACGGCTGTCGGCGTCATCGCCCTGACGGCATACAGTGCAAACAAAAATCGTCGTCGGTTGCTTTGACACGCAAGTCCTTCCCGGAGGTCGCCCCGTCGCCGCTGAAACGCTCTGGTCCGAGACGTCAAACCGCGTCGCGGCCGTGTTCGCCCCGCCGTCCGCCCGACGGATACGGAAGCCCTTGGCGCCCCAATTCGTCATATTGCAGGCAGAGACGCGTCACGCTCTCGACCGAGACGTCGCGCGTTTCGGTGCGCACGCCAAATTCACGCAGCCGCGCGAAGGAGCGAGACAGGGTCTCTTGCGTCACTCCAAGTTGCGCCGCGACCAGACGTTTATCGTACGGCAGCCGAAAACGACAAGACTCCGCGTCGGCTGGACAAAGCGAAAGAATGAATCGCGCCAGCCGCCGATCCGCGCTCTGAGCCTTCAAGGATTCGATTTCGCCGATCAGTTCGGCGATCTTTCGCTTGGCGTCGTCGAGCGCCGCCGCGGCGAGCGCGGGCGATTCGGACATGAGTCGCGCAAATCGTCCCGCGGGCAGCTTCAAAATCGAGGTTGGCCCCACCGCTTCAGCTGAAACATGGAAGGCTTCGCCCGCGACCGTCGGCGCATCGTTGACGCTGGCTCCATCGGAGCGGATGCTCACGAGTGTTTCATCGCCGCAGGAGGCGGTGCGCAAGAGCTTAACGAAGCCCCGCACGATGAGCATGGTCGCCGCGACGGAGTCGCCTTGGCGAAAGATCACATCTCCATCGGCATAAGTCTCGACCTTGGCGTCGAGCGTCAGGCGGTGCAGCGTCGCCTCGTCGAGTGTAGCGAACAGCGGGAAATCCCGCAACGGCGGTAATTCGGACATGGCGCTTACTTTCCCCGCGCCCGTCCGTCTTTCGAACGAACAAAGCGACCCCCCCGCCGAACTCATTTTTTCCATCACGCCGCTCGCGCATTTGCAATGCGAAGCCTTCCCGCCGCGAAGGCTTCATAAGGACATGGAGGAAGCCCCCTCGATTTGGGTTCGACCGACTCCGGACGTTAACGCGGAAGTGGTCGAAACGAAAGGCGACATCCCCGCGCGGGGGCCGCTCGGCCGGGGTTTTATACGTTGCGGTGCAATACGAATGGCCATTGGG
Source organism: Methylocystis sp. (assembly GCA_049591215.1). Classification (GTDB taxonomy): domain Bacteria; phylum Pseudomonadota; class Alphaproteobacteria; order Rhizobiales; family Beijerinckiaceae; genus Methylocystis. The sequence continues at coordinate 2,719 of JBAWEN010000093.1, forward strand.
GCGGCCAGACAATCGACGCGGCGCTCGCTACGGCCTCGCGTCGCGCCTCGCTTCGCGACCGCGTTCAAGCAGGAATATGGCCTGCGCGCCAAAGAGGTTCATCACGGGCCACGGCGCCTTCCATCTGATGGGCGCGCCGGCGCGGTCGAGCGCGACGCCGCGCTCGATGTGCGCGCCGATCTCGTCGGCCAGTTCGACAAAGTCCCGGATCGTGCACAAATGGATGTTGGGCGTGTCATACCAGGCGAAGTCGAGATTGGGGGTTTTCGGCATTCGGCCGCGCAGCAGCAATTCCGCGCGCACGCGCCAGTGACCGAAATTGGGGAAAGAGACGATGGCCCTTCGACCGATGCGCAGCATATTGTCGAGCACGACGCGCGGACGCTGCGTCGCCTGCAGCGTCTGCGACAAAATCACATAATCGAAACCGTCTTCGGGATAATCGCTGAGGTCGGTGTCGGCGTCGCCCTGAATCACGGAGAGGCCTTTCGCGACGCAATCATTCACGCCGCGCTGCGACAGTTCGACGCCGCGCCCGTCGACCTGTTTTTGCATTTCGAGCATTTGCAGCAAGAGACCATCGCCGCAGCCCACGTCCAGCACGCGGCTGCCCGGTTCGACAATATCGGCCACCACGGCGAGGTCGAAACGCCCGGGCGCGATTTTCAGGCTCACCGTCATGACCGCCGTGCCAAGGTCGGAGCGATACCGCGCGCGCGCGCCGCGGATTCGAGAAAGCCGCGCGTGGTCGCGAAGAAGTCGGGCTCGTAGAGCAAAAAGGCGTCGTGTCCCTTGTCGCTGGCGATCTCGACGAAGGACACGGAGGCGCCGCCGGCGTTCAGCGCGTGAACGATGGCGCGCGAGGCGGAGGTCGGATAAAGCCAGTCGGAGGTGAAGGAGATCACGCAAAAGCGCGTCTTGGCGCCCGTGAAGGCGCGCGCCAGGGAGCCGCCGTAATCCGCCGCGAGGTCGAAATAATCGCAGGCTCTCGTGACGAAAAGATAGGAATTCGCGTCGAAGCGCTCGACGAAAGCCAGACCTTGGTGGCGCAGATAGCTCTCGATCTGGAAGTCCGCGTCGAAGGAGAAGGTCGGCGCGGCGCGCGCCTGCAACTTGCGCCCGAATTTGCGCTGCAGCGCTTGTTCCGAGAGATAAGTGATATGCGCCGACATGCGCGCCACCGCGAGCCCCTTCTCCGGACGCACGCCTTCATCGAGATAGCGCCCGCCCCGCCAATCCGGGTCCGCCATCACCGCTTGCCGGCCAACCTCGTGGAACGCGATGTTTTGCGAGGAGTGCCGCGCGGCGGTGGCGATTGGCATGGCCGCGAAGACCCGCTCGGGATAGCTCGCCGCCCATTGCAGCACCTGCATCCCGCCCATCGAACCACCCGCCACGCAAAACAGCGTGTCGATGCCGAGACGATCGATCAGCATGGCCTGCGCGCGCACCATGTCGCGTATGGTGACGACTGGAAAATCGAGACCGTAAGCGCGGCCGGTCGCCGAATTGATCGAGGCCGGGCCGGTCGTGCCCATGCAACCGCCGACCACGTTCGAGCAGATGACGAAAAAACGGTCCGTGTCGAAGGGCAACCCCGGGCCGACCAGCACATCCCACCAGCCCGGCTTTCCCGTCACGGGATGCACGCTCGCGGCATATTGGTCGCCCGTCAGCGCGTGGCACAAGAGAATAGCGTTGCTGCGCGCGGAGTTGAGCGCGCCGTAAGTTTCGAAGCCGATGGTCAACGGCGCGATGCTCCCCCCGCCGTCGGTAACGAGCGGTTGGTCGAGCCCAAAAACCATCGAAGGCCGCTCCAAAACCGTTTGAGCGCTGTCGAACGACTGTGGGGTAGGGGTCAAAACTTCTCCTCTCGTTCGATATGCCGAACGATTTGTTCGCCAGCATCATGGCCGAACAGCAGAGTGTCAAGCAAGATCGGGACAACGACGGCTTTCGCGCCGCCGTAGCCGGCAGTGTCCGCTTGTCGGTGGTCCAGCGCGGCTATCCAAGGGCGTCGAGCGTCGTTACAAGGCGCTCTAGATCTTGTGGCCGCGAAAGGCGATGATCCCCGTCGGAGACAAGGGAAATCGTCACCGGGTCGTCCACCAAACGATCCGCGAGGGCCAGCGCGTGACGCCAAGGCACGTCCTCGTCCAAAACTCCCTGAACGATGTGCGTCGGCGCATAAGCGCGCACCGGGCCGCCAAGCAAAAGGTGGGCGCGACCCTCCTCCAGCAGGCGTCGGGTGATGGGCGTCGGGGTCGGCCCATAGGGGGATGGCCGCGCATATATACCCTTTTCCGCGATCAGCCGCCGAGCCGCCGCGGGAAGCGTCTTCCATAACAACTCCTCGGTGAAATCGACCGCGGGAGCCAGCAGCAGCAGCGCGCGCAGTCGGTCTCGAAGCTTGATTTCGTTCAAACGACGGGCGAGCAACAGGGCGATCCACGCACCCATCGAAGTTCCGATTAGAATCTGCGGGCCTCGTGTCGAGACTTCGAATAACGAAAGGCTCTGCTCCAACCAGTCGCCAATCGCTCCATCCTCGAAGCGGCCGCCGGGCGTATCGAAGGCCGACTCTCCGTGCCCGGAATAATCGAAGCGCAACAAAGCGCGGCCTTGCGCCGCGGCGTAGGAGTCGACGAAACTCGCTTTCGCGCCGCGCATGTCCGACGCGAAACCCCCAAGCCACACCAAACCGGGCCGGTCGCGACCGGCGCCGCGCGCCTCGCGCAGCCGTCGCGCGATCAGCCAGCCCGGAGTTCCGTCCGGGCGCGGTATCTCCAGATAATCGGGGAAGCTTTCGCCATTCATGTGATTGTTTTCTCACGAGCCAAAGCCGCCGCCTAGCTTTGCTTGGGTCTCTTTCGCGACAACTCCGGCGTCCGTCAACCTGATCGAACGACAATTGATCATAATTCATTAAACAAGGCGTAAGAGAATGACTGCGTTAGGCACGGGCGCGTAAAGGCCGGGGCGGCGTCGCCCCGGACTTCGCGGACGCGCGGAGGCGATTGTGTCCGGCGCGAAGGATTCTCGCAAATAATGGCCGCGCGTAATGTTGAAGTTTCGAGACAGTCCGACCTATTCACCGCTCGACCGTCCCATCGCCGGGCGCACGGTCATGCAGATCGTCCCCGACCTCCAATCTGGCGGCGCCGAGCGCAGCGCCGTGGACATAGCGCAGGCGCTGGCGCAAGCTGGCGCGCGGAGCCTGGTCGCCTCGCGCGGCGGACGCATGGTCAGTGAACTGCAGGCCAAGGGGGGCGTCTGGCTGCCGTTTCCGGCGGCCACCAAAAACCCCTTCGCGATGGCGCTCAACTCGGTGCGGCTCGCGCGCATCATTCGCGACGAGGGCGTCGACATAGTGCACGCGCGCTCCCGGGCGCCCGCCTGGGTGGCCTATTACGCGGCGCGTCAAGCCGGGGCGCGTTTCATCACCACCTATCACAGCGCCTATTCGGGAACGTCGCCGATCAAGCTGCGCTACAACGCGATCATGGCCGCCGGCGACGTGGTGATCGCCAATTCGCAATATACGGCGGGACGCATCGCGCGGCTTCATCCAGAAGCCGCGGGACGCATCGCCGTGATTCCGCGCGGCGTCGATCTGCGGCAGTTTTCGCCGTTCGCGGTCGAACCCCAACGAGTGGAGCGGCTTCGTGCCGATTGGGGCGTCGAACCGCATCAGCGCGTCGTGTTGCTGCCCGCGCGATTGACCGCTCGCAAGGGACATTCCGTCCTGATCGAAGCGGCGAAGCGCCTCGTCGCGCAGGGTTTCGACGACGTGCGCTTCATCTTCGTCGGCGACGCGAGGAGTGACGAATTCAAGCGCGGCCTCGATCATCAGATCGAGAGAGCCGGTCTTTCCGGCGTCGTGCGCGCGCCAGGTTTTTGCGTCGACATGCCAGCCGCGTATCTTGCCGCGGCGGTCGCCGTGGCCCCGTCGACGGATCCCGAAGCCTTCGGGCGCGTCGCCGTGGAAGCGCAGGCGGTGGGCGCGCCGGTGATCGTCTCGGACATCGGCGCGGCCGCCGAAGTCGTGCTGGCTCCGCCGCAAGCCGGCGCGCATCAAGCCACCGGATGGCGTGTTCCGCCGGCCGACGCGCGGGCGCTCGCGGAGGCCATCACGGAGGCCCTTACGCTCACGGCCTCGGCGCGAGAGACTCTGATCATGCGGGCGCGACAATTCGTGTCCGACCGCTTTTCGATCGAAAGCATGTGCGCGGCGACGCTGGACGTTTATGAGAGTCTCCTACGGGACCGCTAATTCCATGGCGCGCGTCCTTCCCATGCACGTCGAAATCGGCGAGCGCGCTCGCCGTCGCCATGCTCGAACGGCCCCCGATCGAATATCTCCGTCGCTCAGAGGCCTGCGTCGCACACGTCGCTCCAACCGCGAAATTTTAATAACGACTCGGCGACTTAAGAGAACAGCCTCGATTAAATCCCGCGGCGGCGTCAGTGGGACAAATTTTCTTGCCAAGCGCGCCACATTCGCGCGATTGTGCGCCGTCGCTCAAGAAAACCCTGAGACGAAGTTGATCGCGGTCGGCTCACGATCGGACGAGAGGGAGAGAGCGATGAGTATAGCAAAGGTTAACACAATGAAGACATTTGGAAAAGCGATGGCGTTTGGATTCGTCGCGGCGATGTTGACGGGCGCCGCTTTCGCGCAGACCCCGGCTCCCGCGTCGTCCGCTCCCGCGCCTTCGGCCTCCGCCCCCGCCGGGAAACACCCGCAATCCGCCCATTCCTTGGAATGTTCCAAGGAAGCCGACGCTAAAGGACTGCACGGCAAGGCGCGCAAGAAATTCCGCGAAGAATGCAAGAAGGGACAGGCGGGCGAAGCGCAATAAGCCCGTTTCCCTGAGCGTCATGGCCGAATGGCTTCGACCCGAGTCCCTATTCCGGTTCGCGGGCGAGGTCGTTGGCGCGCCGTTTATTGGCGGCGAGGGGGTCCCGCGCGACGAATTGCGCTCGCTTGGGTGAAGGCCTATATAACTCGCGGGCGGTGCGAGACCGCGAGCGTCCGGCGTAAAAAGTCCGAGCCGGATGTCGCGTCTAAGCTTTGGACGACAGCTAAAAAGAGATGAAATGCCCTGGAGCGATCAAGGCGGACCGCGCAATCAGAACAATGATCCGTGGGGACAAAAGGGCGGGCCATGGGGCTCCGGCCCGAACGGCGGAGCGACGCCTCCGGACCTTGAGGAATTGCTGCGGCGTAGCCAGGAAGGACTGAGGCAAATATTGCCTTCCGGCTTTGGCGGACGCGGGGCCGCGATCCTCGTGCTGCTGACCGTGCTGGCCTGGTTGCTGTCGGGATTTTACACCGTCGGCCCCAACGAGATCGGCCTCAACCTGATTTTTGGCAAATATCAGGGAAAGACCCAAGCGGGCCTCAACTATAATCTGCCGAATCCGATCGGATCGGTCATCAAGCTGGCCGTCACCGACCGTAACGCCATCGAGATCGGTTTTCGCGACGAGGCCGCCTCGGGCCGCAGGCGGAACGCGCCGCAGGCGCCGGACGCGCCGGAGGAAAGCCTGATGCTGACCGGCGACGAGAACATCGCCGATGTCAAATTCCGCGTGATCTGGCAAATAGATCCTGTTCACCCCGAGGATTTCGCCTTCAATATCTTTGAGCCGGCGATCACCGTGAAGGCAGTCGCCGAAAGCGCGATGCGCGAAATCGTTGGTCAGGCGCAGATCCAGAAAATTCTCACCGCCGACCGCAAGTTGATCGAGCCGGCGTCTCAACTGCTGATGCAGAAGATTCTCGACAGCTATCATAGCGGCGTGCAAGTCGTTCAGGTGCTGCTGTTGTCGGTCGATCCGCCCGCCCAGGTCATCACCGCCTTCCGCGACGTGACCGCCGCGCAGCAAGATTTGCAGCGCCTCGGCAACGAGGCCGACGCCTATGCTAATCGCGTCGTGCCGGAAGCGCGCGGCGCGGCGGCCCGCATCCTGCAGGAGGCCGAGGCCTATCGTGAGCAGACCGTGGCGGAGGCGCAAGGGCAAGCCTCGCGCTTCACCCAGATTTATGAACAGTATAAGCGCGCGCCGGCGCTGACCCGCGAGCGCCTTTATCTTGAAACGATGGAGCGTGTTCTGGGCGGAGCCGACAAGGTGATACTCGACGAACAACAGGGCGGCGGGGTTTCTCCCTTCGTGCCACTTCCCGCTTTCGCGCCCTTTCAGGGCGGAGCCCGCAAATGAAAACCTTTTCCTTTCTCGTCGCGGCCCTTCTCCTCCTAATCGTAGTTGTCGGCGGCGGCGCATTGTTCACCGTTTCGCAGACCGAGCAGGCCATCGTGTTGCGTCTCGGCGAACCTGTCGCGGGACGCGGCCTCATCACCGAGCCCGGTTTGCATATCAAGATTCCCTTCATCGAGAACGTGGTGTTCCTCGACAATCGTATTCTCTCGGCCGAGAGTCCGAGCCTCGAAGTGCTCGCCTCCGACAATCAGCGGCTCGAGGTCGACAGTTTCGTCCGCTATAAGATCGTCGATCCACTGCGATTCTACCAAACCGTGGGCGGCATCCTCGGCGCCAACAACCAACTGGCGTCCGTGCTCAATTCGGCGGTGCGGCGCGTGCTGAGCGAGGCCAATCAGCAACAGATCGTGCGTGACGAGCGCGCCGCCCTGATCATCAAGATCAGAGAGCAGGCGAATCTCGAAGCGCATAAATTTGGCGTCGAGGTCATCGACGCCCGAATCAGGCGCGTCGACCTACCGCAGCAAATCTCCGAAAAAGTCTTCGGCCGCATGCAGACCGAGCGCGCCCGCGAAGCGGCGGAATACCGCGCGCAGGGATCGGAACAGGCGCAAAAGATCACGGCCAAGGCTGATCGCGACGTGATCGTGCTGAAAGCCGAGGCGCAGCGCCAAGCCGACCAGGTCAAGGGCGAGGGAGACGCCGAGCGAAACCGAATTTTTGCCGAGGCGTTCGGCAAGGATCCGGATTTCTTCGCCTTTTACCGCTCGATGCAGGCCTATGAGGCGGCCTTTAAATCGGGCGACACGCGCTTTCTGATTGGCCCGCGCTCGGAGTTTTTTCGTTTTTTTGGCGCGCCGGGGGGGCAAAAAGCCCAGGCGGGCTCGAGCGCGGCGGTGGACGAGCAAGAAAAGAAACATTGACGCGCCCGGCGTCACAAATACGTTGATCTAGGCATAAACGGTGAGTTACCGCTACACTTAGGGCAGATCTTGGGGCTCTACTGGGAGAAACATATGACTTCCGTTGTTCGCGCCACATCGAGCGCGCTGCTAAGCGGCCTGACGGCCGTTTTCTTGACACTCGCGCCCGCCAACGCGAAAGGCCCCGATTCGCTGGCTGATCTTTCGGCGCAGGTGTCCGACTCGGTTGTCAATATTTCAGCGATCCAGACGGAAACCAAACCCGTTAAGGGCGCCGAGGCGCCTCCCGGTCTCCCTCCCGGCGCTCCTTTCGATGATCTGTTCGAGGAGTTTTTCAGGCGGCAGCAGCAGCAGCACGGCCAAAACGCGCCGGAAATGCCGCACCCAAGAAAGCCGGGCTCGCTGGGGTCTGGATTCGTCATTGACGCTTCGGGCATAATCATCACCAACAATCACGTCATCGCCGACGCCAACGAAGTAACGGTCATATTCACGGACGGCCAGAAACTGAAGGCCGAAATCCTCGGCAAGGATCAGAAGGTCGATGTCGCCGTGTTGCGCGTAAAGCCAGAGAAGCCGTTGAAGGCGGTCAAATTTGGCGACAGCGACAAATCGCGCGTCGGCGACTGGGTGCTGGCGGTCGGCAATCCATTTGGCCTTGGCGGCTCGGTGACCGCCGGTATCGTTTCGGCGCGCAACCGCAATATCGATAGCGGACCCTATGATAATTACATCCAAACGGACGCCGCCATCAACAAGGGCAATTCCGGCGGTCCCCTCTTCAATATGGACGGCGAAGTCATTGGCATCAACACGGCGATTCTGTCGCCCTCCGGGGGCTCCGTCGGGATCGGCTTCGCCACCCCGTCCAACACGGTCCAACCGGTCATCGACCAATTGCAAAAATATGGCGAGACTCGGCGCGGCTGGCTCGGCGTGCGCATTCAGAATGTCGACGACGCTATCGCCGAAAGCCTCAACCTCGGCGGCGTTCGCGGCGCTCTTGTCGCGGGCGTCGACGACCGGGGCCCGGCGAAGCACGCGGACGTCAAGGCCGGCGACGTGATCGTTAAATTTGACGGCAAGCCGATCAAGGAATCGCGGGATCTGCCCAAGCTCGTGGCGGCGACCCCGGTCGGAAAGGACGTCGAACTGATCGTTGTTCGCGGCGGCAAGGAGCAATCCAAGACGATCAAGCTGGGACGTCTTGAAGACGGCGAGAAAGCTGCCGCTAGGGAGAGTGGCGAAGCCCAAGAGAGCGAGAAACCCGTCGTCCAGACCGTGCTGGGCCTCGAATTGTCGAAGCTTTCGGACGAATTGCGCAGCCGCTTCCAGATCAAGGAGTCGGTCAAATCCGGCGCGGTTATCACGAGGGTCGATCCGCGCTCCGACGCCGGCGAAAAGCGCCTCCAGCCGGGTGAGGTCGTTCTTGAGATCAACCAGGAGCCTGTCTCCGATCCCGCCGACGCCGCTAAAAAAGTCAAGGCGCTCAAGGACGGGGGCAAAAAGACGGCTCTTTTGATCGTGGCCAACGGTCACGGCGATACGCATTTCGTGGCGTTGGCGCTCGAATAAGTTCAGGCGCAAGCGGCGCCGGTCTAAACCTCCTCCGTAACTCGCGGAGGAGGTTTTTTCATGCCTCGACAAACATCTCGCGCGTATAGCCCTGCGCATAGAGCAGCGCGGTCAAATCGGCGCGGTTTAATCGCGCTCTCGCTTTGGCCGCGACTTGCGGCTTGGCGCGATAGGCGACGCCAAGGCCCGCCAACCCCAGCATTTCAATGTCGTTGGCGCCATCGCCGACAGCCAGGGTCGCCTCGCGTGGAAGACCCCGCGCGTCGCGCAAAAACGTCAAGACTTCGCCCTTGCCCTCGGCTCCCTGAATCGGTGGAGTGATTCGTCCGGTGAGTCGACCGCGATCAATCTCCAACCGATTAGCGAAGACCTCGTCGAAACGAAGCCGCCTTCCAATAGGCGCGGCGAACAGAGTAAATCCGCCGGAAACAAGCGCCGTGTGAGCACCGTGGACGCGCATCGTCGCGACCAGCGTTTGCGCGCCGGAGTTGGGCGTCAGACGCTCGACAATTTCCTCGACGGTCGCGACATCAACGCCGGCGAAGAGGGCGACGCGCGTGGTCAGCGCGGCTTCGAAGTCGATTTCCCCGCGCATCGCCGCCGCCGTGAGCGCGGCGACTTTTTCGCCTTGACCGATCGTTCGCGCCAATTCGTCGAGACATTCCTGCGCGATTATTGTCGCATCCATGTCCGCGACGAGCAGCGCCTTGCGGCGAGAATCAAGTGGTTGCACGATCACGTCGACGGGCCATTCGCCGAGCGCGTGTTCGATGAGCGGCCCAAGGCTTGGCGGCGCGTCCTCGGCGGTGAAATAAAGGTCGAGAGCGACGTCCGCGCCAAGCCACCGCGTCCCAAAGGGTTCCGCGCCCGCCGCGGCGAGCGCCCGCGCGGCCGCATCCAAAGTGAATGTCTGGCCGGGCGCCGCGACAAAAGTCGCGACCAGTTCGACAGCGGACTTTGACATCCCGACCCTTTCGTTGCGAATAGGTCCATGCCGCAGAAGCTCGCGCCGCCGCGCGCCATTCTCATCGCAGGCCCGACCGCTTCGGGCAAGTCGGCGCTCGCCCAAAGCGTCGCGCGGCGCCACGGCGGCGAGGTCGTCAACGCCGACTCGATGCAGGTTTATCGCGACCTACGAATTCTGACCGCTCGCCCGACGCCGCAAGAAGAGCAAACGGTTCCGCACCGATTGTTTGGTCATGTCGACGGCGCCGAGAATTATTCGGTCGGGCGGTGGCTGGAGGATTTTCAGGCGACGCTCGATGAACTCGCGGCGCGGGGGCGGGTCGCGGTGGTCGCTGGCGGCACCGGCCTTTATTTCAAAACGGCGCTACAGGGCCTCTCCGACATTCCCACCGTGCCGGCGGAGGTGCGCGCGAAGGTGCGCGAGGGCGCGCGGGGTCGGTCCCCGCAAGAGCTTCACGCGGAGCTGGCGCGGGTTGATCCGACCACCGCCGGCCGGCTTCGGCCAACCGACCCGCAGCGGATTTTGCGCGCGCTGGAAATTTTCGCGGCCACCGGACAATCCCTGGCGCAATTTCAGGGCGCTCGGACCCCGCCGCTGCTGGATTCGGTCGCCTGCCCCGCCTTTTTTATCGCGCCCTCTCGGCCTGAACTCTTCGCTCGGATAAATGCGCGCTTCGACAAAATGATCGAGGCCGGAGCGCTGGAAGAAGCGCGCGCGCTTGGCTTTCGCGGGCTCGATCCGCTGCTACCCGTGATGCGCGCCCACGGCGTCCCCCACTTGTTAAGCTTTTTCGACGGGCGCATGTCGCTGGACGAGGCGATCGAGCGGGGCAAGAGCGATACGCGGCATTACGCCAAGCGCCAAGTCACTTTCGCGCGCCATCAATTGCCCAGCTTTCTCTGGATGGAGGGCGAGGGCATGGAGACGCGGATTCTTGCCGCGCTGGAGCAGGTTTTTGCGTAAACGAGCCGTCCGAATCAATGTCCGTTATGAAAAAAGAGCATTTGCGCCAGCGAGAGAACGATCTCGGCGAGAATCAAAATCACCACGGTCCATTCCAGGCGAACGGAGCGATCGGCGTCAATGATCTCGGTGAACGCCCGCGCGGTTTCTCCGATCACATCGAGCTTGGCTTTCAGCGTGCGCCCGCGTTCCGCGAGTTCATATTCATCCTCGAGGCGGGCGTAGAGGCGTTCGAGGTCGGGTCGATCCCACAATACATCTGGCTTGTCCTCGACGGCGACGCGACCCGAGACGCGATGCTGGACCAGCAGCGTCTGGCCGATCAGTTCGAGCATCGCGCGGCGCTTCCATGGCGGCCGTCCGGTGCTGGCCAACGTGGCGGCGAAAGGCTCGATCGTGTCGAACACGGCGTTGACCCGCCGTTCGTCGCGGGCCAGAGCCACGCTTTTGGCCAGCGCGTCGGCGATCACCAAAAGGCGTGGACCGGTGAAGTCCTTGACCGCGAGATGGCCGTTGGCGAGAGGCTTCTCCTCCCCTTCCGCGGCCGGCTCGAGCACCAGCGTTTCGTCGTCGTGACGCGACAGCGCCCCGGCGACGCGAGCGCCGAGCTGGCCCAGCACTTCATCTTCTTCCAGCGGCGACAGGCCGAACAGGACGGCGACGCCAAACTTGTACAGCACGACGAAACCGGCTTGCCCGGTGGGGAATGCCAGCGGCGAGGTGGAAACGAGATCGGCGCGCTCCAGGCCGCCGGTGTCGATCCGCTCGCCGAGCAACAACGCCCGCGCGGTCATCCGGGGCGCCAAGGCGGTCGCGACCGAGGATTCTTTTTCCATGATTCTTTCCGAGCCTATTGATATTTCAAGGCGGTCTCGCAACTTCACGCGAAAGCCCTCATGAAGCCCCGGCGACGGCGCGCACGCTTCATCTCCCGCTTGCATCGGAAAAGCAAAGGCGTTAGCAAACCCACCACAGGATAGGGAACTCCCCATGACTTATGTCGTCACGGAAAATTGCATCAAGTGCAAATATATGGATTGCGTGGAAGTTTGTCCGGTGGACTGCTTCTATGAGGGCGCGAATATGTTGGTGATCCATCCGGACGAGTGCATTGACTGCGGCGTCTGTGAACCCGAGTGCCCAGCGGACGCCATAAAGCCCGACACCGAGCCGGACCTTGAGTCTTGGCTGAAGCTGAACGCGGATTATGCGCAAAACTGGCCGAATGTCACGATCAAGCGCGAGCCGCCCGCCGACGCTAAGGAGTGGGATGGCAAGCCGGGCAAATTCGAGGCTTATTTCTCGCCCGAAGCAGGTGAAGGCGACTAACGCGGGCAATGACCCGGCATCCGAGTTCGGGCGGTCGAAAACACTTATGGTTGGTTAACGCCGAGCAATTCCTTACACCTCGCATAAGGACGGCGGACGCCGCGCGAGGCGCTCGGCGTTCGGGTAAGCGAGCGCCTTTGATTTTAGCCAAACAACGTGATATATGTTGCCCGAGTCAAGAGCAAGCCCCGTTTGGCCTAAGGCGAGGGGCGCCAGCTTTGAATTCGTGGAACGTGTTTTTGGTCGCGCATGCCGTGATTTCAGTCGGGTCAAGGCGAGTGCGTCGAAAAAGGCAAGAATATCTTGGCATGCGTCTCCGACAAGGGGATGAGTCGGTCCAACGAGCCCCTTGAGGGTTCAATTCGAGTCAGCACGTTTGAGTTTCGTCGTTCCGGTGCTCGCGCGGCGCCGCTAAGCCGATTCCGTGGAGCGGCATAGTGGGTGAATCATGCGAGGTTTGCCCCGTCTCCAAAGCGGGGCGATAGGGGAGTGTGACGCGTATGCCGTCGAACAGGAAAGCCGCCAAGAGTTCGAAAGCCTCGACGGAGCGGCGGGCAAAATCCGCCAAAATTGCGAGAAAGCCGGCGAATTCGTCGAATGAGGGGCGGAGCAAGAATGTTCGCGGCAAGGCCAAAGGCGTCTTGGCCACCCGTAAGGGCTCCGCGCGGAGCGCAAGCTCCGTCGCGAAGGAGGCGAAGAAGGCCGCTGCTACGGAGGCGTTGAAACGCCCGGCGAAAAGCGCCGCCAAGGCCTCGGGGAAGACCAGCGCAAAAAAAACCGAGACCAAGAAAGCCATCGCGACTCCGAAGACAAACTCCGGCAAGGGCGCTCTGGCGAAGAACGCAATAAAGCCCGTGACCGCGAAGACCGCGGCGCGCGGGGGCGCAAAGATCGCCACCGGCAGGCACGCCGCGCCTGCTTCCAAGAGTTCGGCCAAGAAAGGCGTGATTTTGGCGCAAAAAAGCAAGGCGACGGCATCCGTGAAAAATTTAGCCGCTGATAAAAAGCAGGAGAAAAGCGCCCACATCGTAAACCCGCAAGACATAACCGCCCTGAATCCTGTCGTAAATCCGCCTCCGGCCCGAGTCGCAGGCGCGCAACCGACAGCGGCAGAGTTGACAACTCCAGTTGCGAGCGAAGCTATCCAAGTGGCAAAGAACCTCTCTGAAATCGCGGCCAAGGCCGCAGCGCGTAAGCCGGCGCCGCCCATTATCGATGGTGCGCCAATCGACGAGAAAATCGCTCAGACCAGGAGCGCCGCGCCGCCCGCCAAGCAGCCGGCCGCCATGGGAGCCAAACCGCGCGCTCCGAGCCAAAAGCTGGGCTTCAAGCTCAGCGAGTTCATCGTCTATCCCGCGCATGGCGTCGGCCAAATCATTGGCATCGAGGTGCAAGAGGTCGCGGGGTTCAGCTTGGAGCTTTTCGTCGTCAGCTTCATTAAGGACAAGATGATCCTGAAGGTTCCAACAGCCAAGGTGACAGCGGTCGGAATGCGCAAATTGGCCGAGTTGGAGGTCGTCGACAAAGCGCTCGGCACCTTGAGCGGCCGCGCGCGGGTGAAGCGCACCATGTGGTCGCGCCGCGCTCAGGAATATGAGGCGAAGATCAATTCCGGCGATCTCGTTACGATCGCCGAGGTGGTCCGCGACCTTTATCGCTCGGATACACAGCCGGAGCAGTCTTACTCGGAGCGTCAGCTCTATGAGGCGGCTCTCGATCGCATGGCGCGCGAGGTCGCCGCCGTCCGCAAGCTAATCGACTCGGAAGCGCTCAAGGTGATCGAGACTTTCCTGCTGAAGGGGCCTCGCCGCGGAGTCAAGAGCGAAGCCGATCTCGCTGACGAAGGCTCGGACGAGGCCGACGTGGACCGCGCCGCTTGAGATTGCAGCGCGCGACACATCGCAGCGCGCCATGAATAAAATTTGACGCCGCCCGGCTCCTCGCCAGGCGGCGTTTTCATTTACGCCGCGGAACTGCCCCATTTGGCAATTTCGGCTAACTTTCTAAATCATGGCAACCAGACTGCTGAGCCAAAGCCCTGCGAAGTTTCCCAAGCGCCCGGTTCTCGATTTGGCGCACGCGCTCCTTGGAAATACCGAGTTCGTCTCCCAGCGACTCCAACGTGACCAGACGTTCGCTCAATCGGCGCTCGCGAACGATGCGGAGTTCCCGCTCGCTTAGCACGGCCAGAGCGTCCATCAACCATCGCGCGCGACGATCCTTGTCCAGCGATTCCTCGACGATTTCATCCGGTAGCGGTTGACTGTCCACGAGGAAGTCCATCCGCTCGCTCACGCCGCTTGATTCGGAGTCGACCATTTGGGCATTTAGAGAGGCGTCGCCACCGCCCAGCCGCGAGTCCATCAACTCGACATCCGCCCGCGTGACGCCGAGCGAATCGGCGATAGCTTGAAAGGCATGGCTCGGGCTCTCCGCTTCGCCTCCCTGCATCAGGCGCGCGCGCAACCGCCTCAGGTTGAAAAACAGCGCCTTTTGCGCCGAACTCGTGCCGCCGCGGACGATCGACCAGTTCCGCAGCACGTAATCCTGGATCGAAGCCCGAATCCACCAAGTCGCATAGGTGGAAAAACGGACGTCCCGCTCCGGTTCAAAGCGCGCCGCGGCCTCGAGCAGACCGACGTGCCCTTCCTGGACCAGATCGGCGGCGGCGAGCCCGTAATGCCGAAAGCGGGCGGCCAAGGCGAGGACGAGGCGCATATGCGCGCCGGCGAGCCTATGCAACGCGGACTCATCTCTACGATCGCGCCAGGCCGCCGCAAGCACTCGCTCTTCCTCCCTCTCCAGGAAAGGCGCGACCGTCGCGGCCTTCAAAAGGTCGCGGCTTATGCCAGGCAAATAAGCCATTGCTCTCTCCTTCGCCGCGGCGACGGGTGAAATTCCGGAAAATCGGGCCAACGCCGACGCTTGTAAACTCGCTCTAAACCAATAACCGCGCCGGCCGGGATTGGTTCCGAACGGGGTCAAATCTTGCTAACGGCCCAAAGGCTGTCTTCGCCTGTTACGCGGCGGCTTTCAGGGCTACCTTGGCCGTCATTCGATGGGCATTTCGGAGGCGGAGCAAGTGGACGCCGGCGATCCATTTGTACTTCATGACAGCGCAAGAGATTGGTAAGCGCTTGACTTGAATATGCGAATTGGCGCGCCCCGGTTGCGTCGACGGATCCGCGCGAGACTAGCCCTGGCGCTTGCCTTTATGCCCCGCTCCAAGCCCCGGCGCGCGCCATCTCGCGAAAGCCAGCCCGCCGAGCGCCGCCGCCGCGAAAACCGCTCCGGCGAAAAAGGTCGCCTGGGCGCCGAGGCGGTCCCATAGGGCGCCGGCGATGAGGCTGGCCGCGAGCGTCGCGAGGCCGCTCAACAGGTTGAACATGCCGAAGGCCGTGCCGCGCAAGTCCGCCGCGGCCACATCCGCGACCAGCGTCGCCAACAGGCCTTGCGTCAGTCCCATGTGCAAGCCCCAGAGCAAGACGCCGATGGAAACTCCGATAAGCCCGCTGAAGCCCGCGAGCGCGAGATCGGCGGCGATCAGCAGCGAGAGGCCCACCGCCAGGACGATCAGCCGGTCGCAGACGTCCGAAAGCACCCCGGCGGGATACGCCGATAAAGCATAAACGACATTCATCGCCACGAGCACCAGCGGACTGAGCGCCAGCGGCAGGCCGGCGTCTCGCGCGCGGAGAATTAGAAAGGCCTCGCTGAAGCGGGCCAGCGCGAAGACCGTACCGATCAGCGTGATGAGCCAGAAGGCGCCGCCAAGCCGCGCCAGCTCCGAAAACCGCAGGGGAAAGCGCAATTGCCCCACGCCGCCGTGGCGCTCCGGCTCCTTCACCGCGACCAGCAGCAGCGCCACCGCCAGTAAAGCCGGGGGGACGGCGGCCCAGAAGACCAGTTTGAAATTGTCGGCGGAAAGCCACATCAGGCCGATAGCCAGCGCCGGCCCCAGAAATGCTCCGATCGTGTCGAGGGACTGGCGCAGGCCGAAGCTGGCGCCGCGCAGGGCGGGCGGGGCGATGTCGGCCACGAGAGCGTCGCGCGGGGCGCCGCGTATGCCCTTGCCCACGCGGTCTACGAAGCGCGCCGCGATGAGCACGTCGATCCCTTGCGCGAGCGGAAAGGCCGGCTTCGTCAGCGCGGCGAGGCCATAGCCCAGCGTCGCCAGGAATTTGCGCCGGCCCAGCCAGTCCGACAGCGCGCCGGAGAAAATCTTGACGATCGACGCCGTTGATTCGGCTATTCCCTCGATGGCGCCAACGCTGGTCATCGAGGCGCCGAGCACTGTCACGAGATAGACGGGCAGCAGAGCGTGGATCATCTCGGAGGAGACGTCCATCAGTAACGACACAAAGCCGAGCGCCCATATCCCGCCGGGGATTTGGCGCAGGCGGGAGGGCTTGGCCGCGGCCTCGGTCTCGGTCATGAATCTTCTCCGCCCGCCACGATGACGCCCGCATTCGGTAGCAGAAAAATACGCTCCACGCTCCCCCCGCCGCCCCGCGCGCAATTGGGCGCCGCCGCGCGGCTGTTCTAATATGCGCCCACCCTGACGAATCATGTGAGCGGCTCTATCCCGATGCACGCGCCCCCTTCGCCCGCGAACCCGCCGCTTGGTTTGAGCGAAACCTCGTCGCTCGCCGTCGACCTTTGCGCGCTGGCGCATAATTGGCGGCGGCTCGCCGAACGCTGCGCGCCGGCCGAGTGCTCCGCCGTCGTCAAGGCCAATGCCTACGGGCTTGGGCTGGAGCCGGTCATGCGCGCGCTGCTGGCGGCCGGCTGCGAGACCTTCTTCGTCGCCTGCGCGAGCGAGGGCGAGCGAGCCCGCGCCGTGTCGGGCGAGGCGGTCGTCTATGTGTTCGACGGGATCGCGCCGGGGTCCGCGCCGAGGCTCAAGGCGGCCGGGCTGCGGCCGGTGCTCAACTCTCTGGCGGAGATCGCCGAATGGGCCGGGGCAGGCCCCGCCGCGCTGCATTTCGACACCGGCATGAACCGGCTGGGATTCTCGCCCGCCGAGGCCGGCGCGGCGGCCGCTTTGCTTGGGGCCGCGCCTTGTCTGGTGATGAGCCATCTGGTTTCGGCGCAATCGCCGGATGATCCCGCCAATGCCCGCCAGATCGCCGCTTTCGACGCGATAGCCCGGCATTTTCCCGGCGTTCCCCGCTCGCTGTGCAATTCCTCCGGGATATTTCTCGCCGCCAGGCCGCATCTCGATCTCGTGCGGCCCGGCTATGCGCTTTACGGCGGCAATCCGACGCCGGGCCGACCCAACCCGATGCGCGCCGTGTTGCGCCTGGAGGCCCGTATTCTCGCCGTCCACGACATCACGGCGGGGGAGTGCGTGGGTTACGACGCCGCCTGGACCGCGCCGCGCCCGACGCGCCTTGCCACCATCGCCGCCGGTTACGCGGACGGGCTGCCGGTGGGCGCGTCCAGCGGATCTTTGGGGCCGCCGGTCGAAGCGCTGGTCGGGGGTCGCCGCTGTCCCGTCGTCGGGCGGGTGTCGATGGATTATGTCGTGCTCGACGTGACGGAGGCCGGCCCGCTCGGACGCGGCGATTGGGCGGAAATCCTCGGGCAGGAGATCGGCGTCGACGAACTCGCCGCGCGGGCGGGAACGATTGGCTATGAGATTTTGACGCGGCTTGGACCGCGTTACGCCCGGCGCTATCTCGGCGGGTGAGGCTCGCGCGCGAGGGCGCCCATGCGACAGCGGCGACGACGGCGACAATCCCGATTGCCGCGGGCCGCCAATGGATGATGACTTTCAAAAGCGAGCCAGAAGGCTCGCGGTCCTGTAGCGCGCCTTGGATCGCGAGCCTTCTGGCTCGCATCTCGGGCGCGGTGGAATAGAGTGACGCACGCAACTAGCCCCGCGCCGACCATGGCTCCAGCACCGGGAAGCCCTCGCCGGCCAAAAGATTCACGGTCTCGTTGAGCGGCAGTCCGACCACGCCCGTGTAGGACCCGATCAGCTTCACCACGAAAACCCCCGCGAGGCCTTGGATCGCATAGCCGCCGGCCTTGCCGCGCCATTCCCCGGTCGCGAGATAGGCCGCGATTTCGGCTCCGCCCAGCCGCTTGAAGCGCAGCCGCGTCTCGGTGAGGCGTTGGCGCTCCGCGCCGCGCGGGGTGATCAGGCTGACGGCCGTGAACACGCGGTGCTGGCGTCCCGACAGAAGATGCAGGCAGTCATCGGCCTCGTTGGTCGTCTCGCATTTTGGCAGAACCCGCCGGCCGACCGCCACGACCGTATCGGCCGCGACGAGATAGGCTCCGGCCAGTTCCGGCCGCAAGGCCATGATCTTTCGCGCGGCTTTGGCCTTCTCGCTGGCGAGGCGGATCGCCAGCCCGCGCGGCTGTTCCAAACGCCTCGGCGTCTCGTCTATGTCGGCGGGCAGCAGCGCGTCGACGTTCAGCCCCGCCTGTTCGAGCAGCGCGAGCCGCCTCGGCGAGGCGGAGGCGAGCACGAGCTTGGGCCGGGATGTTTTGGCGTCTGGACCCGGCGCGGGTTCGGCTGTCACGAAAGGCGCTCCGCCGCTTGAAAGTTTATCGGAATCGATAAGTGATCCGACCCTTGGTGAGGTCGTAAGGCGTCATTTCGACAAGCACCTTATCGCCCTCTAACACGCGAATACGGTTCTTGCGCATCTTCCCGGCGGTATGGGCGATGATTTCATGCTCATTTTCGAGCTTCACCCGAAACATCGCGCTGGGCAGCAGCTCGGTCACGATTCCAGGAAATTCAAGCAATTCTTCCTTGGCCATGTGGTTCCTTGTTTAAAAGCGCCGCGCGGGCTTGACATATGCCGCCCCGCGAAGCGCTTGGATTGGCGCGGACCCTAATCGAGAATGCGGGCTTTGTGAACCATGCTGTTTGCGTGGCGCGGTGGGAATTCGCGGTTCGACGCCGCGCCGGGCTATCGGGCGAGGCATCGCGGTTTCTCCAGCCGCGACGGGGAAGCCGTCATTGCGAGGAACGAAGTGACGAAGCAATCCAGCGGTCGCCCAGTCCTCCTGGATTGCTTCGCTCCGCTCGCAATGACGGGTTCTGGCCCTCTCTCTCCGCGCGCCGGGGCGACAGCGGCGACTATGGCGACATCCCTCATCCGACCTCGCTTCGCGAGGCCGCCTTCTCCCACAAGTGGGAGAAGGGACGCCCTATTGATTTAAATTATTGAAGTTGAATCAAACGGCTCCCTTCCTGCTCCCACTTGTGGGAGAAGGTGGCCCGGCGCGGCCGGGTCGGATGAGGGCTCTGGCCGCCCCGCCTCGACAAGCCGCCCGCGCCCGTGGGAGAAGCCGTCTCGACGGATTCGTTTAACTCGAAAGCGCTCATGGCTCCTCCTCCTTTGCTGGCCTTGCAAGGCGTGACCCTCACGCTCGGCGGCAAGCCCCTGCTCGATGGCGTCGATCTGTCGGTCTCGCCCGGCGCGCGGCTGTGCCTTGTCGGACGCAATGGCTCGGGCAAATCGACGCTGCTCAGGATCGCCGCCGGCGAGATCGATGTCGACGCCGGCGAGCGCTTTCTCCAGCCTGGAGCGAGCCTGAGATACTTGCCGCAAGAGCCCGACTTTTCCGACTTCACGACCGTCATGGCCTATGTCGAGGCCGGCCTGTCGCCGCTCGACGATCCCTATTTCGCGCGGCAGCTGTTGGAAGGCCTTGGCCTTACCGGCGAGGAGAACCCGGCGCGGCTCTCGGGCGGGGAGGGAAGGCGGGCCGCCTTGGTGCGGGCTCTGGCCCCTCAACCCGATATTCTGCTGCTGGACGAGCCGACCAACCATCTCGATCTGCCGACCATCGTCTGGCTGGAGGAGAAGCTCGCCAGCCTGCGCTCGGCCCTCGTCCTGATCAGCCACGACCGCCGCTTCCTGCAAGACCTCACCCGCGAGACCGTCTGGCTCGATCGCGGCCGCACCCGTCATCTGGCTAGCGGCTTCAAGGACTTCGAGGCGTGGCGGGACCGCGAGCTGGAGGAGGAGGATCGTCAGCGGCACAAGGCCGACCGCAAGATCGTCGCCGAGGAGCATTGGCTGCGTCACGGGGTCTCGGGCCGGCGCAAACGCAATGTCAAGCGGCTGGGAGACCTCCACAAGATGCGGGCCGAGCGCCGTCAGCGCGTCGCGCCGACCTCGGAGGTCAGGCTGGA
>JBAWEN010000094.1:0-3276 GCA_049591215.1 Methylocystis sp.
TGGCCGCGCAGTCTTTCGGTGATGAGATTGATTGCGTTCCGGTCGTGATTCCCGGCGCCGGGGTTCGCGACCACGACAATTCGCCCGGCGAACTGGCCCGAGCAAACATCGGAGCCGGGATCCGAACCGCCAGCCGCGCAACCGATCCGCATCCTGCTCCGCCCCTTCACGACATTGAGTTTTCGCGACGCCCTCGCCCGATGGCGGCTTTTCGCGCGGCAATGGGGCGCACACGACGGGCTTTGTCAATATAGATGAGGGATTTGTGCGGCATTGGCCAGTCGCGCGCTTGTCCCAAATCGCGCCTATCGCCATCGCGCGTCATTCGGCTAGATTGCGTCCCGCATGCGTCCTTCCATTCTCGATCCCCTGTTCGGGCGCGCCGAGGCCTTGCCCGGCGTTGGACCCAAGACCGCGATCCTGCTCAATCGGCTGCTGGCCAAGCCCGGCGGCGAGGCGCGGGCGGTCGATCTCTTGTTTCACGCGCCGATCAATGTCGTCGACCGCCGGACGCGGCCGACGCTCAAAGACGCGCCGCTCGACACGCTGGTGCTGATCAAGGTGCGCGTCGCCGAACATCGCCGGCCCGAGCGTAACGCCAAGGGGCCGTTCAAGGTGCTGGTCGAGGACGAAACCGGCGACGCGATTCTGGTGTTTTTCCTCGCCAACACCGAGTGGATCGAGCGCAGCCTGCCGATTGGCGCGACGCGCTGGGTATCGGGGCGGCTGGAGCTTTACGACGGTCACCGCCAGATCGTTCATCCCGATCGCGTCGTCGACGAGGCCGGCCTCGCCAAGCTGCCCTTGGTCGAACCCGTGCACGGGCTGACCGAGGGGCTGCAACAGCGCTTCATGCAAAAAGCGATCGAGGGCGCGCTGGAGCGCCTGCCAAATCTCCCCGAGTGGCAAAACCCTTCCGTTCTCGCCGCGAACAAGCTCGGCGGCTTCGCCGAGAGCCTGCGTCTGCTGCATCATCCGCGCGAGCCCGGCGACATCGCGCCGACGAGTCTCGCCCGCCAGCGCCTCGCGCTCGACGAATTGCTCGCGCAACAATTAGCGCTGCGCCTGATGCGCGGAAAACTGCGGCGCGCGCCGGGGCGCGAGCACAGGAGCGCGGGCCTGCTGGCGGCGGCGATCGAGGCGAACCTGCCCTTCGAGCTGACCGGCGCGCAGAAACGCACGCTCGATGAAATCCGCGCCGATCTCTCTTCCGATCTGCGCATGTTGCGGCTGGTGCAGGGCGATGTTGGCTCCGGCAAGACCATCGTCGCGGCGCTCGCCATGGCGCATGTCGCGGAGGCCGGGCGCCAGGCGGCGTTGATGGCGCCGACCGAAATTCTGGCGCGCCAGCATTTCGAGCGGCTCGAGCCGATATTCGACGCCGTTGGCCTTTCCACGGTCCTTCTCACCGGACGCGCGAAGCTCTCGGAGCGCCCGGGGCTGCGCGCGCAAATCTCCTCCGGCGAGACGCGCATCATCATCGGCACGCATGCGCTGATCACCGGCGGTGTCATGTTCGACGATCTCGGCCTCGCGGTGGTCGACGAACAGCATCGTTTCGGCGTGACGCAGCGATTGGCGCTCGGCGCCAAGGGCGAGGCGGCGGACGTGCTTGTCATGACCGCGACGCCGATCCCGCGCTCGCTGGCGCTGGCGCTGTTTGGCGACATGGACAGCTCCGTGCTCGACGAAAAGCCGCCGGGACGCATGCCCATCAAGACGCGCGCGCTGCCGCAATCGCGCATCGGCGAGGTCGTCGACGGTCTTAAGCGGGCGCTGGAGAGCGGCGCGCGCGCCTATTGGGTGTGCCCGCTGGTCGAGGAGAACGAAGACCTCGATCTCGCCGCCGCCGAGGAGCGTTTCGAGGATTTGAAGCGCATTTTCGGCGAGCGCGTCGGCCTCGTGCATGGCCGCATGAAAGGCGCCGACAAGGACGCCGCGATGGAGGCGTTTCAAAAGGGCGAGACGCGCATTCTCGTGGCCACCACGGTGATCGAGGTCGGCGTCGACGTGCCGGAGGCGACGATCATGGTGATCGAACACGCCGAACGCTTCGGCCTCGCGCAACTGCATCAATTGCGCGGACGCGTCGGGCGCGGCCGTGGCGAATCGTCATGCCTGCTGCTCTACAAGGGGCCGCTCGGCGAGGCCGCCGGCGCGCGGCTGACGACGCTGCGCCAGACCGAGGACGGCTTTCGCATCGCCGAAGAGGATCTTCGCTTGCGCGGCGAGGGGGAAATCCTTGGAGTGCGGCAGGCCGGGCTGCCGGGATTCCGCCTCGCCGACATCGTAGCCCATGCGCGGCTGCTCGCCACCGCGCGCGACGACGCCGAACTGATCCTGCGCCGCGACCCCGACCTCACCAGCGAGCGCGGCCAGGCGCTGCGCGTGCTGCTTTATTTGTTCGAGCGCGACGAGGCGGTGAAGCTGCTAAGGGCGGGGTGAGGAAATTAACGAATGGCGCGGTACCTCGCGGCCTGTTGTTTAGGGAAGTTATATACTTGACTCCCGATCAAAGGGCCCTTCTCCACAAGATAGGTTGCTGGTCCTTTGGGATGCGATGCTTGCCGCGCGCCATAGGATGCTTCGGCCTGCCGTTTTTATTCGTTCCCCAGCACCAGAGGTCAGGGCAGGGTGGCACGCCTGTTTGTATTTTTCCAACGGCACTCTCGATCCAGTCGTGATCCCAAGCGACGTTGCCGAAGCAAACGAACACCTGATTGGCCTGCTTCGCCATCGCGACGACAGCGTCAACATTGGCGAATAACTCGTCACGATCATGCCATTCTGGGCCCTTTATCGCGCTTTCGTAGCGTTGCCGACAATCCTGCGGATGAGCTGTGCAGAATGAGTAAAGATTGCCCGCATCGTAGCCCCCGAAGTTGAACAGGCGGAACCACGCGTTCCACCACGCCGAGGTCGGGTCATCCTTCATCGCGTTCGCGTCGGACGGGTTGCACCCGAGAACAAAGGCACGTGGGCCTGGACCCCAATCGCGGGCGAGGCGGCGTCGGTTCCCGTTCACGAAAGAGGCATCGCGCCGCATGGTCACGTGGCCAAGAGGATCAACTTCGGGAGTCATCTACATAAGTCCCTTGTTTAGGATGGGCGTCTCCGCGGATACGGGAGATGACGATTCATACGTTTCGCGCTTGATCGGCTCCTTCAAATCTTCGCGCCGCGAAGTGATCGGAGTTCGCATCACTCTTGCGCCGCATCGAGCCGCGCGATCTCTTCGTCCACGATCGCTTTCAATGTCGGCACGCTCTCGTGAAG
>JBAWEN010000095.1:0-2465 GCA_049591215.1 Methylocystis sp.
CCGTGTTCCTCCTCGAAGATCACATAGCCGAGGCCCGGAGCGCCTTCGGAGCGCGCCCAATCATTGAGCTTGTCAAAGAAGCTGCGCGGCTGCGCGCCGGCGCCGGGCGCGGGTATCGCGCGCACGGTCTTGCCCTTGAACGCCTTGAACGACACGTCCTGGCGTGCGAATTCCTCCGACACATCCGCGATGACCAGCGGGTTGCGCAAATCCGGCTTGTCCGTGCCGTATTTCAGCATCGCGTCCCTATAGGCGATGCGCGGAAACACCTTCGTCACCGGCTTGCCGTTGGAAAATTCCTCGAACAGCCCTTGCAGCACCGGCTCGATGGAGGCGAACACGTCTTCCTGCGTGACAAAGCTCATTTCGACGTCGAGTTGATAGAATTCACCCGGCGAGCGGTCGGCTCTGGCGTCCTCGTCGCGAAAGCACGGCGCGATCTGGAAATAGCGATCGAAGCCCGCGACCATCAGCAATTGCTTGAACTGCTGCGGCGCCTGCGGCAGCGCATAGAATTTGCCGGGATGCAGCCGTGAGGGCACCAGAAAGTCGCGCGCGCCCTCGGGCGAGGAGGCCGTCAGAATCGGCGTCTGAAACTCGAAGAAGCCCTCCTGCTTCATGCGCGTGCGAAGGCTGTCGATGATGCGTCCGCGCAGCATGATATTGGCGTGCAGCTTTTCGCGGCGCAGATCGATGAAGCGGTATTTGAGGCGAGTTTCCTCGGGGTAGGGCTGGTCGCCGAACACCGGGACCGGCAGCTCGGCGGCGGCGCCGAGCACCTCGATCTCCCGCACATAGACCTCGATCAGCCCTGTGGGCATGTCGGCGTTTTCCGTGCCGGCGGGCCGATGCTTGACCTCGCCGTCAAGCCGAATGACCCATTCGGAGCGCAGCGTCTCCGCCGCCTGGAAGGCCGGCGAATCGGGGTCGACCACGCATTGCGTCAGGCCGTAATGGTCGCGCAGATCGATGAACAGCACGCCGCCATGATCGCGAATGCGGTGGCACCAGCCGGAAAGACGGGTTTTTTGGCCGACATGGCCGTCGCGGAGTTCTCCGCAGTTGTGCGAACGGTAGCGATGCATTTTCGGTCTTCTTGTTCAAGGAAAAGGCGGGCCGGATGCTCCGGCCGAGGCGTTGGCGCGGAAAAGCGCACGGGTGGGGCGCTTCTGTCAAGGCGGGCGAGCGCCGCGGCGCCTGCGACGCCGATGCCGTTCCACATCGCATAGGCCGTGCCGACGGGTATCGACTTGAGAGCGAGACTCGGGAGCCCCGCGCTGGCCGTCATCGCGACGACGTTTGACCCCCTTGCGCCCGCGCCCTACAAACGTGCAACCCTCCAGCGCGGCTCGCCCACCATGTCCCATAACAGCTTCGGCCACCTGTTCCGCGTCACCACCTTTGGCGAGAGCCACGGGCCGGCGCTCGGCGCGGTCGTCGACGGCTGCCCGCCGCGTATTCCCCTGACCGCGGAAGAGATTCAGGTTTTTCTCGACAAGCGCAAGCCTGGCCAGTCGCGCTTCACGACGCAGCGGCGCGAGGCCGATGAGGTGAAGATTCTCTCGGGCGTGTTCGAGGACGAGAGCGGCCGCCAAGTCACCACGGGAACGCCGATCGCGTTGATGATCGAGAACACCGACCAGCGCTCCAAGGATTATGGCGAGATCGCCCAAAAATACCGGCCCGGCCACGCCGATTACGTCTACGACGCCAAATATGGAATCCGCGACTATCGTGGCGGCGGGCGCTCCTCGGCGCGCGAGACCGCCGCCCGCGTCGCCGCCGGCGCCGTGGCGCGCAAGGTGCTGACAAGCGTGACCATCCGCGGCGCGCTGGTGCAAATCGGCCCGCACAAGATCGATCGCGCCCGCTTCGATTGGGACGAGGTGCAGAAGAACCCGTTCTTCTGCCCCGACAAGGACGCCGCCGCGCGCTGGGCCGATTATCTCGACGACATCAGAAAGGCCGGCTCGTCCATCGGCGCGGTGATCGAGCTGGAGGCCCTGGGCGTTCCCGTCGGCTGGGGCGCGCCGATCTATGGCAAGCTCGACTCGGAACTCGGCAGCGCGCTGATGTCGATTAACGCGGTCAAGGGCGTCGAGATCGGCGCGGGATTCGCCGCCGCCGAACTCACCGGCGAGGACAACGCCGACGAGATGCGCCAGGGCCAGGACGGCGCGCCGGCATTTTTGTCGAACCACGCGGGCGGCGTGCTCGGCGGCATATCGACGGGCCAGCCTATTGTCGCGCGCTTCGCGGTGAAGCCGACCTCGTCGATCCTCACGCCGCGCCGCACCATCGACAGCAAGGGCGCCGAAACCGAGATCGTCACCAAGGGCCGCCACGATCCATGCGTCGGCATAAGGGCCGTGCCGGTCGGCGAGGCGATGATGGCTTGCGTGCTGGCCGACCAGTTTCTGCGCCATCGCGGACAGGTGGGGTGAGGTTTTCGCGCCGCGAAGCGC
>JBAWEN010000096.1:0-2484 GCA_049591215.1 Methylocystis sp.
GTCGCCTTGACTCCGCTGGCGCCGGCCAATTGCGGCGCGCTGATCCACTGGAGCGAGCATTTCCAGGGCGCCTTCGAGGGCCAGCCGATCAAAACCATCCTGCTGCGTCACGGCGCCGCCACGGCGCGCGGCGATCTCGTCATCACCAGCGCGGGGCTCGAGGGCGGGCCGGCCTATGCGTTGGCTTCCAGCCTGCGCGCGGAAGTCGAGCGCGGCGGCGGCGCGAGCTTAAGCCTCGACCTGCGTCCCGACGCCAGCGCCGCCGAACTGGCGCGAAAGCTGGAGCGCGAACGGGGCAAGCAATCGCTCGCGACCTTTTTGCGCAAGACCATAAAACTCGCCAAAATCGAAACGGCTTTGCTGCGCGAGGCCAGTCCCCTCGGCTTGCCGCGCGAAAACGAGGCGCTCGCCGAGCTTATCAAAGATATTCCGCTCCGCGTCACGGGCGTCGCCGGTTTCGAGCGGGCGATTTCAACTTCGGGCGGCGTCCGCTTCGACGAACTCGACGCCGCGCTGATGCTAAAAAGGCGCCCCGGCGTATTTCTCGCCGGCGAAATGCTGGATTTCGACGCGCCGACCGGCGGCTACTTGTTGCAGGCGGCTTTTTCGACAGGGTTTGTCGCGGGCCAAGGCGCCGCGCGTTATCTCGGGCTTGCCGCGTGAGAGGAACACCCCTCCATCGCCAGCTTTATCCGCAAGTGATCGCGGCCATCGCGCTTGGCGTGTTGTTCGGCTGGCTCGCGCCCGAATACGCCGATCGGGATTGGGTGCGGGCGCTGGGCGACGGCTTCGTCAAGCTGATCAAAATGACCATCGCGCCGATCATCTTCTGCACGGTGACGACGGGCATCGCCCATATCGACGACGCCAAGAAGGTTGGCCGCGTCGGCGTGAAGGCGCTGGTTTATTTTGAAATCGTCTCGACTTTCGCGCTGGCGGCGGGGCTGATCGTCGGTCAGCTCGTTCGCCCGGGCGCGGGCTTTCCCGGCGGGCCGGACGCCGCCGCCGTCGCGCAATATACCGGCAAGGCCGGCGAGCATCAGAGCCCGGTCGATCTGCTGCTGGGTCTGATCCCAGACACGATCGTCGGCGCCTTCGCCAAGGGCGATATATTGCAGGTGCTGCTGTTTTCGATTCTGTTCGGTTTTTCGCTGATGGCGGCGGGCGAGCGCGTCCACCGTCTACGGGCCTTCGTCGACGACGCCGGCCACGCGATGTTCGGCGTCATCGGCATCATCATGAAGGCGGCGCCGATCGGCGCCTTTGGCGCCATGGCCTATACGGTCGCTCATTACGGGCTTGGCTCGCTGCGATCGCTCGCTTGGCTCGTCGGCTCGTTCTATCTGGCCTCCGCGCTTTTCGTGGTCGGCGCGCTCGGCGTCGTCGCGCGCCTCGCGGGCTTCAATATTTTGCGCTTCCTCGCCTATATCAAGGACGAATTGCTGATCGTGCTCGGCACATCGTCGTCGGAAAGCGCCCTGCCGCGCCTGATGGAAAAGCTCGAGCGGCTTGGTTGTTCGCGCTCCGTCGTCGGACTCGTGGTCCCGGCCGGTTATTCCTTCAATCTGGACGGCACGAATATTTATATGACGCTCGCCACGGTGTTCATCGCGCAGGCGCTCGGCGTCGAGCTGACCGGCGTCCAGCAGTTCACCATTATCGGCGTCGCGATGCTCACCTCGAAAGGCGCCTCTGGCGTCACCGGCGCCGGCTTCATCACCCTCGCCGCGACGCTGGCCGCCGTCGATCCGCGGCTCGCGCCGGGCATGGCGCTGCTGCTCGGCGTCGATAAATTCATGAGCGAGTGCCGCGCTCTCACCAACATCTGCGGCAATGGCGTGGCGACCATTGTCGTGGCCGCATGGGAGGGCGAACTCGACCGGGAAAAGCTGGCGGAGGCGCTGACGCCGACGCAAGGCCGCGCGGACGACCCAACGCAAATTTAATAAGACGGACGGCGCCTCGCCGCGGCGGCGGCTCGCTTTCTTCGGGTTAGAACCCTACGCCTTCCCGCTAACTCCCGCGCTTTCGAATGTCGCCATGCCCTGGTGGCAGGCGAGGGCCGCCTTGATCAGCCCAATCGCCAGCGCCGCGCCGGAACCTTCGCCAAGGCGCATGTCGAGATCGAGCAGGGGCCGCTTGCCGAGCCGAGCCAGAACCTCGCGATGGGCGCCCTCCGCCGACACATGGCCGGCCATGCAATGGGCGATGGCGTCCTCGTTCATCGCATGCAGCAGCGCCGCCGCCGAGCAGGCGACATAGCCGTCGAGCACCACCGGCACGCGGCCGCGTCGCGCCGCCAGAATAGCCCCCATCATGCCGGCGATCTCGCGCCCGCCCAGTCTACGCAAAATCTCCAGCGGGTCGGAAAGATAGGGCCCGTGCAGCGCCAGCGCGGCGTCGATCGCCGCGTTCTTGCGCGCGAGCCCGGCGTCGTCGACTCCCGTGCCGCGCCCAGTCCAGCGCGCGGCCGGCCCGCCGTAG
>JBAWEN010000097.1:0-2307 GCA_049591215.1 Methylocystis sp.
GAGCATCGCCTGCCGCCCGAAAAGCCGCTTCCTGACTGGTACGCGCGGGATCGCGACCGCTTGTTCGCTCTGGCCGAGGCGCCGCTCGCCTCCTTGCTGCCGAATGAAGAGCCGGCGGCTCGAAAACCTCGCGCCCGCACGCTGTTTTCAGCGGTGCATGGCGTGGTCCTTCTGGGCCTCGAGGAGAAACTCGCGCCGACATCCTTAAGTACGCTCGAGGCGCAGTTGAGAGAGTTCGTCGCGACGATGGCGCGCGGCCTGAAGGAAAATTGAGGCGCGCCGCCTTGTCACTTGAGCCGCGCCCTGAAATAGCAGAGCCGAGGATCGCGCGGGCGATCCATGATGGATCGCCATGACCGCTCTAATGCTCTTCCTGGTCGCCGCTTGGGCGGGCGCTCAAAACGCGCTCGCCGGCGGCGGCTCCTTCCTGATTTTGCCGACGCTGATGTTCGCGGGGCTTGACGCGCGCGCGGCCAACATCACCTCCTGCGTCGCTTTGTTCCCGGCGCAGATCGCGACCGGTTGGACCGGACGGGCGCTCGCCGGCGGAACCAACGGGCTGTCGCTGCGGACGCTGTTCGCGCTGAGTATTGTCGGCGGCGCCATCGGCGCGGTGATTTTGCTGGTCACGCCGGCCGCTATCTTCGCGCGCCTCGTGCCTTGGCTGGTGCTGTTCGCGACGCTGGTGTTCGCCTGGGGCAGCTTTTTTCGCAAGGGCGGCGACGAGGCGAAGCATGTCGGGCCGTTCGGCGCCGGCTTGGCGCAACTCTTGATCTCGATCTATGGCGGCTATTTTGGCGGCGGCATCGGCTTTCTGATGGTCGCGGCGCTGACCTTCGCGGGCCAAGGGGCGCGCGTCGCCAGCGCGACCAAGAACGTGCTGGCCGGCGTCATGAACGCCTCCGCCGTGCTGATTTTCCTGTTTTCGCCGGACTTGCACTGGCATGAGGCGCTGGCGACCTCGTTTGGCGCGATCATCGGCGGCGTGCTCGGCGCTCGCGCGCTGCATCACATCGACGAAAAATTGCTGCGTGTCCTAGTGGTGACAATCGGCGCCGCGTTGACGATCGGGCTGTTCTATAAGGCGCCATGAACGCGCTTCTTAAACGGACTCAATCACTTTCGAGCCATAGCGAAGTGCGATCGCCTACTCAATCCCCGCGTTGCGGTCGCGAATGTTCAAAGCGGTGCGAAAACGCTTCGAGATTTCGGCCGGATCGGTGACCGCGGGGACCGCCGCCGCGAGAGCGCCGCGCACCATCGATGCTTCCTCCACCGTAAAGGCGAGCGGTCCCGCCATATGGGTGGCGTTGGGCAGCGTGGACAATATGGCGTTGCGGTTGGGATGGGTCTCGACCTCGACGAGCCCATCGGCGACCGGCTGGTCGTCGATGCAGACATAAGTGCCGATGACCTCGACCTTGCGGCCGTCCGACGTGTTTCTTATGAATACTTTTTGCATCTTCTTTATCCACCTCGCGTGACCTTTACCGCCAGCGGTAAGCAATTTTGGCGCCCGCGAAGCGGCGGCACGACAATTGCCCCTGACCGCCAGACACGAAGCGACTGTCGTCTTTCTCACAAAAGGCGGCCTCGCGACCAAACAGGGGCGATCCACATGCGACTGACCGAGGCATTTTCCGCCGCGACACTTGACGAGATCAAGGCCGCGCTCGACGGCGGCAAGCTTGAGATCTACTCGACCGGCCGGCCGCCGAGCGCGGATCACGGCGTGACACGTAGCGCGCTGCTGGCGAGCCTCGCTTTCGCCGCGCCGGCCTTCGCCGAGGGCGAGACCGATGGCAGGCTGACGCCGCTGTTCGCCGAGGAGTCCGTGAAGGCGGCCTCGACCGGAACGCCGGGCTTCGCCCGCGCCTATAAGGCCGACGGCGCGGTCGTCGCGGATTTTTCGGTCGGCCCCGCCGGGGGCGAGGTCAAACTCGCCGAAGTCTCGGCGACGGCGGACTATCCGGTAAGGGCCGTCTCCATCAAGATCGCTCTTCCCGCCGAAACGGTCGAATGGGCCAAGACGGAGGCGGGCCACGGTTATGTGACCAACTCCGACAATCCCTATCGCAAGCTCTCCGTTCGGGGCTGAGTGGTCGGTCGAGGCGAACCGCAGCTCAGTTTTTCGCTGTCACTTTAAGGAGATGGCAAGCATTGCGAGGCTAGTTTCGCCCCAATCGCAATCTTTGCCTTGGCCGACGGCGCGCGCGGTTGGGGAGCGTTCCAGCTTCGCGCCCGGATCTGGCGTCATGCTCGGCCAAACCCTGAAATTCGCGGCCATCGCCGTTTTTTGCGCGATGA
>JBAWEN010000098.1:0-4314 GCA_049591215.1 Methylocystis sp.
GCGCTGATCGAACCCAGGCTCGCGGCGCGGGTGGAATGAATTGCTGTCATCGGGTGAACCTCTTGTCCGCCGAAGCTTGGCGGGACGGCGCGCGACTCGCTTATGGCGATTCAGCGGCGCATGAAACTCCGTACGCGGTGGGGCCGCGCCGCGCGGGCGCGTTTTCGCGAACTCAGCCGAAAAGCGGCGGGGCTCTCGCGCGTTGGGCCTGCGCGGGCTGGTACGGATATCGCCACGGCGATTTGACAAAGACCGCGCGCGTTTCAATCGGGTTCGCGGGAATGAGCAGCGGCGGCGACGCCAACACGTGCATCCCGCCGCAAAACTGACAAAATCCGCAGTCGGCTCCGTTGCCGCGCTCAGCCGGCGGAACACCGCTCTTGTGGTCCCGGCAATCCGGATTCTCGCTGGTGGAGGCGAACCCCGAGACCTGAGCATGGGCGTAGCAAACTCTCCCCTGCCCCGCGATGATCAGCGCGATGGCGAGAGAGAGAGCAATCAAGCATTTGCGCCAAGCGTGCATTGCTTCAGCCAAACAGCGGGTAGGAGAATCAAGCGGCCACTATTCGTCAGCGTGGTAATTAAAAGGTTAAGCGCGGTTCCGCGATGAAACAATTGCTACTCTGATGTTGCGCCACGATTCTCCATCGTCGTGACATTTATGTCACACCATTTCCCGCCGCCTGCACACTTAGCGCCGCAAAATGAATGTCTTATTAGATATTGTTTGCGATTAACGCCAGAACGGCTTGAGCCGGCGCAAACGTTTCTCGCTCTCTTTCATCGCGATGAGACCACGCTGTTGCGCTTGCGCTCGCCAGCCGCGCAGAAAACAGATGGCGCGCAACGTCTCCTTGCTGGCGTCCTCCGCCGTGATCTCGCTCAACAACCGGGCCGCGGTCCGCCGATCATTATCCTCGCCGAGTTGATCCTGGATAGTCGAGACGCCGCGCAAATAGGCCCGGGCGGCTTTTTTGCAAAACAAGCTCTCGAAAAACTCCGCCGCGTAACGGGCCTTCTTGAGCGCAATGCGGGCTTTATGCCGCTGCTCCGACTCCAAGGCGGCGACCCCGTCGCAGCGTTTGACGGCGCGCCGGTGCAGGCGATTCAGCGCCGTTACGGCGAAGACCCGCGCCGATCCCTTCCCCTCCAGCCCCCTCGATCCCTCGCGCCACGCCCGGCGCGAAATAAGGCCGCGCAACTCGCGCACGAATTGCTGCGTCGTCGGCGCGACGACGACCGCGCGCGCGGTTTCCAGGGCGCGCAAACGACGCAGTTCCACCGCGTCGAGCAGCGCGAAGAAACCTGGCTCCTCCCGCAGAAACTCGCGTGGCCCGCGCTCCAGACCGTCTCGAAGCACGTGCCAGTCGCGCGCCTCGCCGAGCGCTCCGGCGATGATCCTCGCGCGCGTCGCGGCGCTCGCCAGTTCCGGGTTCGCCGGAACGACGCGCCTGAGCAATCCGAGGAAGGCGCGCAGGCGCCGCAACGCGACCCGCAGTTGATGCACCGCTTCCGCGTCGCCGGTCTGGCGCAGCGCCGGAATATTCACCGCGAAGTGATCGAGACAGTCGCCAAGAATGCGCCCGACGGCGCCGTCGAAGGAATCGTCCGGCGACAGGACCAACCGCCTCGACTTGACCGAAACGGCGGCTTTACGGTCCGAACACACGATTTCACCGTCGCTGGCGACGAGACGCAACGCGCGCGCGGAAGAAGCGGCGCCATCCGGGCCAGGGCAACCAAGCGGGCGATCCATCGACGCGACCCTTACGCTGAAAGATAAACCATTGTCCTCAAAGCGTTCTCGGCGCGGCCCGGCCCCCGCCACGGTCGAAAACGCTCGACGCCGCTCTATTGTTGGGCCGCGCGGTCAGCGACGTCAAGCGCGCGACGCTCTTTTGCGCGGACGCCGCCTCTGCGATGATGCGGCGCCACACGCCGCCGCGCGTGATTCTCACGGAGCCTTGCGCCATGATCGACGACCCCAACGCCGCACCGGGCAAAATCCTCGTCGCGGCGAGCGGCGGGGCCGCGCGGGACCTTGTCTATCGTTATCTGCTGCTGCCGCTCGGCAATCGACACGGACTGATTTCCGGCGCCACTGGCGGCGGCAAGACCGTCTCGCTGCAACGCCTCGCGGAAGGGTTCTCAAAGGCCGGAACGGCGGTGTTCCTCGCCGATGTGAAAGGCGATCTCGCCGGTCTGTCGCGGCCGGGCGACTCCCGCCCCGCCTTCGTCGCCCGCGCGAAGGATCTCGGGCTGACCTATGCGCCGGACAAATTTCCCGTGGTGTTCTGGGACATTTATGGCGAACAAGGACATCCCGTGCGCGCCACCGTCGCGGAATTGGGGCCGCTGCTGCTCTCGCGCATGCTGGGCCTCAACGACACGCAAGAGGGCGTGCTGAACATCGTGTTCCGCGTCGCCGACGAACAGGGACTGCTGCTGCTGGACCTGAAGGATTTGCGCGCGGCGCTCGGCTTCGTCGCGGACAACGCCAGCGATGTGCAAACCAAATTCGGCAATGTCGCTCCGGCCACGATCGGGGCGATCCAGCGCCAGCTCCTGGTGCTGGAGAATCAGGGCGGCGACAAATTCCTCGGCGAGCCGGCGCTCGACTTGCAAGACTTCATCGCCAGGGAGGAAGCCACCGGCCGCGGCTACATCAATATTCTCGCCGCCGACAAGCTCATGCGCGCGCCGCGCCTTTACGCGACCTTCCTACTGTGGATGTTGACCGAATTATTCGCGCATCTGCCGGAGGTCGGCGATCTCGATACGCCCAAACTCGTGTTCTTTTTCGACGAGGCGCATCTGCTGTTCACCGACGCGCCCAAGAATTTGCTGACCGCGATCGAGCAGGTCGTGCGTCTCATCCGCTCAAAGGGCGTCGGCGTCTATTTCGTCACGCAGAATCCGCTCGACGTTCCGGACACGGTGCTGGGCCAGCTCGGCAACCGCATCCAGCACGCGCTGCGCGCCTTCACGCCGCGCGACCAGAAGGCGGTGCGGGCGGCGGCGGAGACCTTTCGTCAGAACAAGGATTTCGACACGGCCGAGGCGATCATGCAGCTTGGGGTCGGCGAAGCGCTGGTGTCGCTGCTCGACGCCAAGGGGACGCCCGAAATGGTCGACCGCGCGCTGATCGCTCCGCCGAACGCGCGGGTTGGGACAATCACGCCGGAGGAACGCCAGGCGGCGATCGAGAACAGCCCGCTTTATGGGCTTTACGACACGCCAATGGACCGCGAATCGGCGTTCGAGGTGCTGCAAAAGCGCGCCGGCGCGCGCATGGAGAGCGTCGGCGCGAAGCCCGTGACGCCGCCGCCAGCGACGACGACGCCCGGGGGCGCCCCGGCTCCGGAAGCGACGCCCAAGGAGGCCTCGGCGGACGGCGGCATCCTCGGCAAGATCGGCGGCATGGTCGGCGGATTGTTCACGCGCACCAACCCGAAGCGCATGTCGGCCGGCGAACTCGCCGCGCGCGCCGCTCTGCAATCGGCGGCGCGCTCGATCGGCACGCAGATCAGCCGCGAGGTGATGCGCAATATTTTTGGCGGGATGTCGCGCTGACGGACTACCTCCGCGCCTCGTGTCGTCCCGGCTTAGCGATCAGCCAATAAATCCACCCCGTCACCGCGCCGGTGAGAAAAAACAGCGCGGCGATGCGAAGCTCCAGCGGGCTGGCCCGATGCGCCTGCGCGAGACCTCGCGTCGCGCGGGCGATCCACGGCGAGGCGGCGGCGAGAAAGCCGCTGACGCCGACATACCAAACCCATTTGCGCGCGCCGGCGATCTCGCCGATGAGCGCCGCGACGGCCAACGGCAGGGCGCAGACCGCGATCAATATCGACCAGAAAACAAAGCCGAGCGCCGCGACGCCGGCCGTCGGGTCGCCTTCGTCATCGAGCGCCGCGAATAAGCCGGACGCCGCCGTGTCGAAGCCGACCGCTCGCACGATCGGATCGAACAGCGCGGCGAGCGGCAGGAACAGCGCGCCGGCGCTCGCCGCGACGATGAAGCCGAACAATATAACGACAGTTCGGCGCAGCAAATTCGCGATCAAGGCTCCAGCACCGAATCCCAATAGAGATAATCCATCCAACTCTCGTGCAGATAATTGGGTGGAAACAGCCGCCCGTTGCGATGGAGGTCGGCGACCGTCGGCGCGAACGGCTTTTGCGCCGGCGTCATGCGCGCTTCATCGGGCAGCCGGTCGCTTTTGCGCAGATTGCAGGGGGAGCAGGCCGCGACGACATTTTCCCAGGTCGTCGCGCCGCCCTTGGAGCGCGGAATGACGTGATCGAAGGTCAG